>CBDUUP010000137.1:0-10256 GCA_965370435.1 uncultured Anaerolineales bacterium
GAAATGGTGATGGAGCAGGCCGCCTGCCGGGTCGCCCTGGGGGACCATCACGCCCGGGCCGCCGAGCCGGAGGCGGCTCAGGCCGCTTTCGAGGCAGCGCTGGGGTTGACCGGGGGGAGCATGGCCACCCTGGACTGGCGCGCCCACGCCGGGCTGGCTGCTCTGGCTGAGGGCCGGGGCGACCTCCAGGACGCGCTGGCCGCGTACCGGCGAGCGCTGGCCGCCTTCGCCAAACTGCGGGCCGGGTTCTGGCAGCCCGCCCTGGCCGGGTCTTACCTGCAGGCCCCCGCCCGCATCCTTGACCGGGCCGTAACCCTGGCTGTTTTGGCCGAATCCCCAGCGGATGCCCTGCAATTCATCGAGGACGCCAAGGCGCAGACCTTCCTCCGGCAGTTGACCGCGCCGGGCGCTTTCGGGCGCGCGGACGGCGGCACAGCATTAGACGATTTAAGGGCCGAGATCAACTGGCTGCAGGACAAACTGCGGGTCTCCTTCGACCCCCAAATCCAGCTGCAAACCTCCGCCCAGGTGGCCGAGCTGCGCGCCCGGTTGGTCGAGAAGGCCGAACAGTACGATGCCCTGGCCTCCCGCCTGGAACGCCGGGAGGGTCCGGCGGGCGCGGGAGACCTGGCCCACCAGCGATTTAGCCTGGACCGTTTTCGCCGCCTGGCCGGGGAATCTCTGGGCGAATCCTGGATAGCCCTCGATTACTATTTGACCGGCGAAGAACTCACCATGGTGATGGTCACGCCCTCCGAGCGCCGCGTCTGGCGTTCTCCGGTGAGCGTCCGGGCCGAGATGGCCCTGGAAATCTGCGCCCTCACCCGACGCACCGGGAAGCCGCCCCGGGATAGCGACCTGCTGGCGCTGGGCGGCCTGCTCCTCCCCGACGGCCTTGAAGCCTCGCTTACCCCTGAGACCTATCTCCTCATCGCCCCCCACGGCGACCTGCACCAGGTCCCCTGGGGAGCCGTCGCCCTCCCCTCTTCCTCCCAATCCCTGGTCACCGCCTGCCTGCCAGTCGTGACCCCCTCCCTGCACGGTCTCTCCCTGCTCTGGCAGCGCGGGGGGACAGAATCTCCCATGGTTCGAGGGGCCGGGCTGCTGTTGGGCTTATCCGACTTCCAGGGACGCCGCCCCGCGCTGCCCGCCGTGGTGGAAGAGGTCTCCAATCTCGCCCCTCACCTGGGCCCTCAGGGCGTGGAATTGACCGAAACCGATGCCACCTGGTCGAATCTCAAGTGGTTGAGCCGGAAAGCACCCGCTTCCGGCCTCTCCCGTTTCGCCTGGATGCACCTCGCCAGTCACATCTCCTACGACCCCCGCACTGGGCGCTTGAGCAGCCTGATCCTACACGATGGAGAGGTCTGGCTCGACCAACTGCGGGATCTAGCCCCCCTGCCGCGGCTGGTGACGCTGTCGGCCTGCAACGGGACCCAGAGCCTGATCTACGAAGGCGATGAGCCGGTCGGCCTCCCCTCCACCTGCCTGATCGCCGGGGCGGGGAGTGTGGTCGGCAGCCTCTGGCCGGTCTCCGACACAGCCGCCCTCAGCCTGATGGGCGGTTTCTACACCGGTTTCCTGGCCGGTGCAAGCCCGGCAAGGGCCTTGGCCCAGGCGCAGCGGCAGGCCTCCAGTCGCGGTTTTGAAATACTGAATTGGGCCAGCTTCGTGTGTATTGGAATCCCCTGAAAGTAAAATGCCGGGACGAGGATGAACCGTACCGGCATTTTACTTGTCGTTTGCGTTAGCGAACTATCCGCCGCCGCAGCCGCCCCCAGAATTGCCATCTTGGCAAGCGAGGACTGCGGAGGGCGCAGGCAGGCTCTGCCCTGTGAAGTCAGCCTGTTGGCCGAAGTCCACCGAGATGTTGGCGGCGCTCAAGGCCATCGGCCCGACCAGCACGACCACCAGCAGCGCGGCAACAAGGATGAAGCGTAGGATTTTGTTGAATTTCACAGTACACCTCCTGTTTCCTGGTTTATCCGATGCCCCTATCTTGCCACACCGAGCGCTACTCAAGAGGCAACCTCCCGCAGGTTGAGAACCTGTGGGAGGCTAGGACGAAAAGCGCCGGCACAATTGAACTGTACCGACGCCTTTGTTAGTTGCTGCGTTGGCGGATTACCCGCCGCTGCTACCATTCCCTGAGCAGCCTTCGCAAGCGATGATCGCGGAGGGCGCAGGCAGGCCCTGCCCGGTGAAGTCAGCCTGTTGGCCGAAGTCCACCGAGATGTTGGCGGCGTTCAAGGCCATCGGGCCTATCAGTACGACCACCAGCAGCGCGGCAACGATGATGAAGCGTAAAGCTTGGTTGTGTGTCATGGGAAACCTCCTTTCGTGAGGAAGCTTCGTGTTGTGCGGTACCCAGCCGATTTCTCGACTGCTCGAGACACTCAACGTAGCGCTCATCAGATTTTTTTAAGGTTCAGGCAAGCTTGCTTTTACGCTTACATGATAGAACATCGCGTCTTGAAAGTGAATGGGGCGCTACTTGAATTCACTCAAGCGTTCCTTGAATTGGGTTAAAAAGCTGGAATTTTCGCTGATTTCGGATTAGAATTACCTCTGACGTTGGAAACTACGCTCTAAAAGATGTGGTGACATGAAAGAGTTCGGGAAATTGTTGCGTTTTTACCGTAGAAGCAGCACAGACCCCCTCCGAGGCGGTCGTCTCACCCAGGAACGCGTGGGAGAACTGCTCGGTTTGGAAATAGGGGGTACCGGCTACTCCGCCGCCGCGGTCAGCGAGTGGGAGCGCGGCAGAAGCCATATCAAACAAGCTGATTATCGAGTCCTCGTTGCGCTAGTCAAGGTATTGGTGCAGTGCAACGGTATGAAAACTCTCCAAGAAGCCCACACCCTCCTCCAGGCCGGGAACTACCGCTCCCTCAACGATGCCGAGCAGCAGGAAATCTTCTCCGACATCGCCCTCCACCGCCCGCCGCCCGCCCAAGTTGCCAATCTGGTGATGATGATAGTCATCGCTTTTGAGGAGATGGTCTCCCGCCCGGCGGAAGCCCTGCGAGCGGACCTGGGCGGGATAACTGAAGAGCCGTCCCCCAATTGGGTCTACGTATTCTGGGAAGCGCTTGGTTCGATCTCGGAACGCGTATCCAGTGAAAAAGTATTTTTGACCACGCTGTGGGTTGCTGTGTGTTGGCTCATGTGGACGCTAGTCTTTCCCTTCACCCATTGGCCTTTCGCCGATTCGGATCAGGCGTTCTCAGCCGCAATCGCCTACGTTGTAAGCTCGCTGGTGCTGCCCCTTCTCATTGGATGGCTAACACCAAAACGGAATGATAAATTCTGGCAGCAAGTGGGATTATCCACAACCAAGGAACTGCGTCTCTACACCCTCCAGGGTGCGATCTTAGGTTATCACTTTAGTTTCATGCTTTATTTCGTGCTCAGGCTAGTTGCCCATTACTTCGGTCTGCGGACGATCTCAACCTGGCTTGAAGGATTGATCGCAACTGGGATAGTCCTCGTCAGCCACATGGCCGCGCGTCAAGTGCCGATGAATCTCTGGCGCGCGTACGGCGAACTGCGCTTGCGCCACGGCGCCATTTTCTTCGTCTTCATCCTGTACGGACCGATGTGGGGGATATTTTTCTTGACATTTCACCCTTTTCTGCTATCTCCCGAAACCGGAATCTTAATAATATTCCTGGCCACCGTCATTCTGTCGGGATTGATGACATGGCAAAAACGCCGGACAGACTCGTCCGTTTTCCCCATACACGTTTGGGTCATCATCTTTGGAGCCTTGATGGTGCTGGCGGAATGGGAACAGACCAACAATCATTTCGCTACGGCGAGTTTGGGATGTATGCTGGCAATAATGGTTGCGTTGTCGGTCTGGGCACGCCCCCACCTGACTCTGGTTAAGATGGTTTCTGGATTTCTGCTTCCTGTCCTGCTGATGGCAGCTTTTTATCTCCATCCCTTGGTTGGGTTAGGCGTGATGGGTAGCATAGCGTTTGCCTGGTGGCGGTGGAGGGACAAGTATCTCTGGTTCCCTATTGGGTACTGGGGAGTAATCGTGGGGGTCGCTGTATTTGCTATCCTCATCCGCGAAAGCATATTAACAAGTTCCCAGGCCTCCGTTGCTGTGCTGTTAACCACCGTCCTTTTAGGAGCGTTGGAAAAGCGTCGGTGGCGATAGTTTATAATATGCGAAGAAGTATTTTCGTCCAGAGGAATTGTGGAGTTTCCCATGTCGAAATTCGGAGATTTACTACGTTTCTACCGCAGACAGACCACTACCCCCGTCCGCGGAGGGTTTCTTACCCAAACACGCTTTGGTGAATTGTTGGCACAAGAGCTAGTACTTTTGTCTAGGATTTCTGGTACTACCATCAGTAACTGGGAACGGGGGAAACATAAGATTGACAACAATGACACCCATTTGCTGTTTTCCTTGATAAAGATATTGCATTTATTTGGAGGTATCGAGACCTTAGAGAAAGCGAATACCTTCCTTGAAGCTGGAAATTATCGAAGATTGACTGATGATGAGGCCACCCAGATAAATCCCGATTGGGTACCAGAGGCGCTCGCTGAGGAGCTGAGCGCTTCGTACCCTGAAAGCGGCTCAATTCCGCAACCTGGGCCGTACCCTCCGACAGTTCCGCTGCTGACCGAATCTCCGCCCAACATGGCGCCCCCTCCACCACAACTCATCATTGGACGAGAGGAGACTCACCAGGAAATAAAAAGGCGTCTGGGTATCTCTCCGCCGGACGAAACCTCAACTCCCCATAAACCATTTACGGCGATGCAAGGCTGGCCGGGCGTAGGCAAAACCACCACTTCAGCTGTGCTCGCCCACGATCCAGAAATGTTGGAAAAATACCCGGACGGCGTTTTGTGGCTTGCTTTAGCGAAAGAACCGAACGTCCTGTCTGATATGGCCGCATGGGGTCGTGCATTGGGAACGGAGGAATTACTACGTACCCGAGACCTGGAGGATGCAACCCGACAACTGACAGCCCTATTACGAAACAAGCGCATGCTGTTGATCGTGGATGACGTATGGGAAGCCGAACACGCTATCCCCTTCAACGTCGGTGGGCAGCATTGCGCCATGATTATCACCACTCGCAGCAACAAAGTCGCCCAGGATCTAGCCCCCACCCCCGGTGATGTTTATAAATTGGAGGTTCTGCCCGAAGAAAAAGCAATTCAATTATTAAAGGAACTAGCCCCGACTGTCGTTGCGCAGCACCCCAACGAGTCACTTAAGCTTGTTCAGGAACTCGAAGGGCTACCGCTAGCTATTCAAGTGGCGGGTCATCTGCTCAATGTGGAAGCCAGCTATGGGTTTGGAGTGATCGACTTGATAGCCGAACTTCAAGAAGGGGCCAAGCTCCTCAAAGCCAAAGCTCCCTCTGACCGCATTGACCTAGAAAACGAAATCATTCCTACCGTTGCGGTGCTTCTAAAAAAAAGCACCGACCGTCTCGACCCCGAAATTCGGGACCAATTCGCCTTCTTGGGACCTTTCGCGCCCAAACCCGCCACATTCGATTTAGCTGCCTTGAAAGCGGTCTGGCAAATTGAAGACCCTAAACCTACCGCCCGCATCCTAGTAGATCGCGGTTTATTGGAACCGGTCCCGGAGATGGGTCATTTTCAAATGCACGCCCTGTTAGTGATGCTTGCCCGTTCTCTGCTTACGGATGACTGAGCAGTGATGGTAACATCTTACGAAGCCCATCTCCGTCATGCAAAGCACTACGAAAGAGTTCTGCGAGAGGCTGAAGCTCTATACTTACGAGGCAGTGAAGCGATAGCTCAAGGGATGTTGATTTTTGACTTCGCGTGGGGCAATATACAAGTTGGACAATATTGGGCTGTGGTTCATAGTGGTAAAGAAAAAAAAGCAGCAGAACTCGTAAGCGACTATGCTGGTAATGTATATCTTTTGCACCTCCGTCAACATCCTCGTGTGCGCGTCAAGTGGACAGAAAAAGCACTTGCTATTGAGCGTGCCTTGGGGAATAAAAACAAACAAGTTATACATTTAGGTAATCTGGGCTTGACTTATGCCGATATGAGTGAAATCGAGAAAGCAATTAAGCTTTATCGTGAACAATTGAGGATTGCACGTGAGATTGGCGACCGGAGAGGAGAATGTGATGCACAGGGAAATTTAGGCAATGCGTATTTCCTTATGCGAGACCCACAAAAGGCTATTGATTGTCAGAACAAAAATTTGTCAATCAGGCAAGAAATCGGTGACCGCCTCGGTGAAGGCAATACACTAGGGAGTTTGGGAATCGCGTATCATATTTTTGGGAAAGTTGACAAAGCCAAGGAACTCTACTATCAATGGCTCAATATTGCAAAGGAAATCGGAGATCGGCATGGGGAAAGTCAGGCGCTTCACAACTTGGCAAACGCAACTGAAGACGTTGACCAGGCTATCACGTTTTACAAGATGTCATTAACTATCAAGCGTGAGCTTGGAGATCGGCGTGGAGAAAGCATCACCCTTGGTTCTTTGGGCAACGCGTATAGGAAGTCAGGCGACACGCTACTTGCAGTTGAGTTCTATCGACGAAGCATAAAAATTTCTCGAGAAGTTGGCAATCCGCGGGGAGAGGCCACAGACCATTGGAATATGAGCCTAACTTTACATCAAATGGGTAAAGGAGAGCTAGCTGTTGTACATGCCCAAATCGCCTTGGAACTTCGTGAGCAAATCGGGGATCCTAGGGCAGAAAAAGTGCGAAGGAAATTAAATGAATGGCGCAGTCAGACCTAAAACCTAAGCCCTCGGTTCTCTAAGCCGTCCCTGGTCTTGAGGATATATTTGTATTATCCGTTTTTGAGACACATGCCCAGTTTTTACGATGCCCATTTTCGACATGCGATTTACTTCGTCAAGCTTCTGGACGAAGCAAATCAAGGATACCTCCAAGGCGACAAAGCTAGAGCAGAAAGTTTAGATCTGTTTGACGCGGAATGGGTCAATATTCGAGCCAGTAATGTCTGGGCCATATCACAGAATGACTCAAATCATGATATCACCACACTGCGAATTTGTTATCAAATCGCCGGAGAGAATATCATTCCTCTTCGGTTGCACTCCCAAGAACATGGTGATTGGTTGGGAAGCACACAGGCTCGCATGCCCAAGTCGAAGTTTTTCCAAGCCTATCTTCGCCACGCGAAACACTTCGGTAAAGTGCTTCAAAATGCAGAAGAGCTTTATGTTCAGGGAGGAGAAATTCTTGCCGAGGCGTTGAGACTCTTTGATGTAGCATGGGAGAACATAAACTTTGCCCAATCCTGGTTGGCGGCAAGTATGGATGAAGATGAAGGAGTAGCTCTCTTATGCACAACTTTTCCAGACAATGGTGCCTTTTTATTGTATTTACGACTGCATCCCCGTAATCAGATTCGGTGGCGTCAAGATGCCTTGGAGGCTGCCCAAAGGATGGGTTGGCGCATGGTAGAAGGTATACACCTTGGGAATATCGGTACAGCATATCACGATATCGGGGAACTCCATAAGGCACGGAGATATAATAAAAAGTATCTTGATATTGCTCGGGAGACAGGAGACCGGCATAGTGAAAGTATAGCATTAGGGAATTTGGGGAACGATTATAGAGGTATGGGGGATTGTAAACAAGCAATTCGCTATTACCAGCAACAACTAGAAATTACACATGAATTGAATGACCGCCGAGGAAAGGGAAACGCCTTGGGGAATTTAGGCCTCGCTTTTATACAACAAGGAAAGATGGATAAGGCCCTCGAAAACGTGGAAAAAGCAATGCAAGTTTTCCAAGATATTGGTGATCGCCTAGGCGAAAGCCGTGCTCACAACAACTTAGGGACCATACATTACATTTTAGCAGATTATCATAAGTCAATTGAATGCTACCGGAAAGCGATAGCTATGGACCTCGAAATTGGCAACATGAGGGGGCGAGCTACCTCGTTCGGAGAGTTGGGAGACACCTATTGGGCCTTGGGGAATTTTGAAAAAGCCAAAGAGTGTTACCAAAAAGAGTTAGACATATCTTATAAGTTCGGGGATCAACTAAGCTTTGGTGTGGCAATAGGAAATTTGGCAGGAATATCTAGGTCCTCCGGCAACCTCGATGAAGCGTTTGAAATGTACACTCAGGCTTTGAGCATTTTTCAAAAACAGGGAGATAGAGTGAACGAGGCTGTTACCCTTGCTGGTTTAGGGACTGTGAATTATTTTCAGGGGAATCCAGATCAAGCTAGAGAAGATCAAGAACAAGCTTTGTTAATTCTTAATGATGTTGATGCTGAATTACAAAAGGCTGATATATTGAATGATTTAGGGAAGACATTAATCGCCCAAACCGAAATCTTCCAAGGCATTGATCGTATTACCAAAGCTCTCGAAATCTCTCGCCAGATTGGTGACCGCCGCGGCGAAGGTTACGCGTTATGGAACCTAAGCTTAGCATTGGACAAGCTTGGAGAGCGTATTAAGGCTATCGCTCATGCTGAAACGGCGTTGAAAATCTTCGCACAAATTGAGCATCATGCCGCGGAGAAAGTGCGTTATCAACTGGCTCTGTGGGAAAGGGAAGAGTAATGCTCTGTCTTCCTCCTCCGCGCTCTCGTTCTTCGACCTCCATTTTTGCGAGTGTGCTTGACCAAGCCAATATGAACCTGCCCGAAAAATGCCAAGTTGAACAAGATGTGGGCACAAGGGAATTGCAGGGTGGCGCGGAGAAGAATAGGAAAATATCCCTGATCAGACCTTCCCAGGGGCATGCCAACTCAATGCGCACAGATTGAATAAATATGGTATCCAAACGAGAAGCTTATCTACGCCACGCCGCTCATTACGAGCGTGTTCTTCGTGCGGCTGATGAACGCTACATGCAAGGCCATGATGGAGTACTAGCAGGACTGACTTTATATGACCGGGAAGCAGGCAATATCACCAACGGACAGACTTGGGCGGTTGCCCACAGAGAAGAGGACGCGGCCGCCGCTCGATTGACCAAGGATTACCCGAATGCAGGCGCATACATTCTCGAATTACGCCAGCACGTGCGGGAGCAGATTGCCTGGAGGGAGGCTGCCCTAGCCGCTGCCTGTCATCTGGGGGATGAGGCCGGTGAGGGGGCCCACCTCAGCAACCTGGGACCGGCTTACGCTGCTCTGGGCGAGACTCGCCGGGCTATCGACTGCCACGTACAGGCATTAGTTATTATCCAGAAGATAGGTGACAAGCGCGCCGAAGGGCGAAACATCGGCAACCTAGGGATAGTCTACTACCGACTGGGCGAGACTCGCAGGGCCATTGAGTTATACGAGCAATACCTGACCATCACCTATGAAATCGACGACCGGCGCGGCGAGGGTACCGCTCTCGGCAACTTGGGGATCGCCTATGCTGCCCTGGACGAACCCCGCCGGGCCATCGAGTATCTCGAGCAGGCGCTGGTCATCAACCGGGAGATCGGTGACAAGCGCGCCGAAGGGCAGAACCTGGGCAACCTGGGGAATGCCTACACTGCCCTGGACGAACCCCGCCGGGCCATTAAGTATCACGAGCAAATCCTGGAGATTGCCCGCGAGACAGGCGACCGGCGCAGTGAGGGTCAAGCCCTCGGTAACCTTGGGAACGCTTACGACGACCTGGGTGAGACCCACCGAGCCATCGAGTTGAACAAGCAATACCTGACTATCGCCCGTGAAATCGGCGACCGGAGAGGGGAGGGGAACGTTCTCTGGAACATAGCCGTGGCATTGGATAAACTGGGGGAACGAGAACAAGCCATCGCCCACGCCGCCACCGCGCAGGAGATTTTCGAGCAAATCGAGCATCCCAGCATTGAGATGGTAAAAAGCAAGATAGAAGAATGGGGAAACGAATATTAATTAACTATATAAAGAATAGCAACATAGACTAAAGAAACAAAATAACTATTGTGTTCACTGTTTAATGAAAAGGGCTGGCATATCAGCCCTTTCTTCTTATCATACTATTTGCTGCCGTGTATTTGGTGAACACAATCACTTAGAATTTCAATGATGTTCACTGAACCATGCTATTTTCTGGTTCAGTTCGGGCCTCCACGATCACTCTATAGGATAATGAACTTATTTTCCTTCCCAAGAAGCTCGAGTTATTGACACATTATGGTTTGGCTTCCCCTGGAACTCAAGTCGCAAAAGAAAGATTGTGCGACTATCTAATAGAGATATCAAACAAAGTATGCACAATCATATGAAAAATTATAACCACG
>CBDUUP010000138.1:0-10205 GCA_965370435.1 uncultured Anaerolineales bacterium
CCCGGTATCTCGCTGGGCCGCGTCTACCCCGTCCACCAGGGCCTCCACCACCCCCGCGGGGTCCAGTCCATGCGGTTCGGCCATAAACCAGGGGCTGAACCGCAACTCAATGTAGGCGACCCCCTCCGCCTGGGCGTCCTCCACATTCTCGTAAGCGATCCGGCGGCAGGCGTCATAATCCACCAGCACGCCCACCATCCACTCAAACTTGGCGATAAAGGCCATCACCCCCGGCTGAGGCGTCGTCACTTGGACGTGCGGTCGCAGCGCCTCCACCTCCCAGGCTGGCAGAGGCAAGTTGTGCTGCCGTCCCAACTCCAGGATGGTCTCCAATCGCACGCTCCCATCCAGATGCCGGTGCAGGTCAATCAACGGAAAATTCAAATCAATCATAAACGTTTCCTTATGAAGTCGTTCAGTGCGCGCTCAACGTTTTCGACCACTAAGACCACTAAGACTCCTCCGTCATTTCGTCTAGTTTGGCTTTCTCTTCTTCTGTCATACGCAGCCCGACCGCTCCCAGATTATCCTCCAACTGCGCCAGGTTGCGCGGCCCGATGATGGGGCTGGTGACGGGCGGTGTGGAAAGCTGCCAGGCCAGCGCCATCTGCGAGATGGAGTGGCCTCCTTTCTCCTGGCCCATGCTTTCCAATGTGTCCAGCAGCGCCCAATTCTCCTCGGTGAAGTAGCTTTGCAATTTTTTGCTCATCTCCCCCCGTGAGCCTCTGGGGATGTTCTGGTTTTTCCGGTACTTCCCGGTCAGGAAGCCGCCGCCCAACGGGCTGTAAGGGATCACGCCCAGTTCATAGGTCTGGCAGACCTCGGCCAGCTCCCGCTCAAACTCAGCCCGGTTCACCAGACTGTAATGGGGTTGAAGGGAATCGTACCGCGCCAGGTCGTGCTTGTCGGAGGTCCATAGGGCTTCCATCAAGCGCCAGGCCGGGTAATTGGAGCAGCCGATATAGCGCACCTTCCCTTGCTGCACCAGGTCATCGTAGGCCCGCAGAGTCTCCTCGATGGAGGTATCCTCATCGTACCAGTGGGATTGGTAGAGGTCTATGGTCTCTATCTGCATCCGGCGGAGGGAAGCCTCCACCTCCTGCATGATGTGGGCGCGGGACAGTCCCTGGTTGTCGGCGTCATCGCTCATCTGGCCGCGCACCTTGGTGGCGATCACCAGCTTGTCACGGGGGATTTGGCGCTCCTTGATCCAGCGCCCGACGATCTCCTCCGAGACTCCGCCGGGATTCCCCTCCACCCAGCGGGAGTAGATGTTGGCGGTGTCAATGAAGTTGATCCCCGCCTCGAATGCAGCCGAGAGCACTTCCACAGAGGCAGTTTCGTCCGCCGTCCAACCGAACTGCATCGTGCCCATGCAAAGTTCGGATACTTCCAGGTCCGTGCGGCCAAGTTTACGGTATTCCATAGGGTCTCCTTTGGATGATTGTGTTAGATATTGTAGCGTATTTTCCCCCCGCGTGTCCATAAGATATGTATAATATTCTATGGAGACAGTAGTAAATCTTTTTGCCTGGTAATTTTTCTATTCCATAAAGGATCGGTGAGCGACAATGAATTCAAACAGCAGTAATTCAATGAGGACTGTCATCACAGTGGTCATTTTGACCATCGTGGGATTTTTCCTATGGGTCGGCGGCATCACCCTGGTTTGGTTCGTATTAGGGTGGGTGAGCGCCGCAATGGGGGCTGGCAATTTTATCCCTGAGCGATCCTCTGACCTCTGGGGAATGATCGAAGGATGTTCTTCTGCGTTAGGAACCGCGGCCTTGATCGGCGCCGGAGTTTTGGCTTTCCGAGAGCTGTCCGAATCCGCCAGCGCCCGCCACCTGGAAGTGGCTGACCGCCTGTTCAACACCTTGAACCACCCCGACAGCATTGAAGCCCGCCGCTGGATCTATATTCATCTCCCCTTAGATGTCGAAGAAGGAATCAAGCTGTTGAACCAAGATGAAGAAGGGCGGGACGCCTTCAAAAAAGTCCTCAACTCCCTCGACCGGGTGGCCTTCCTCACCCAGGAGGACTGGATTCCCGAAGAGATGATCATGCCCTGGATGAACCCCATGATCGTCAAGGCCTGGGAGAAGGTCGGCCCCTACGTCCTGGCGGAACGGGAACGCCGGAGCGAACCCGATTACTACGAAGCCGCCGAGAAACTGGCCCTGCGCTGTATCGAATGGCGCAAGAAAAACGTAGGCGACGAGACCACTTGGCTGGAGGATGCTTTGTAGAGTTTGAGCCGGGAAATATCTCGTTTAGTCAAATGTTATTACTAGCACGATTGGTGAACTGAAAACCAAACTATTGACATTTGATATTAATTGATGCATAATAAGTGCGTAGCTTGGCTCGTCGGTTGAGATAGCTCAAACTTCTCCTAACATACGTTACAGACTGCACCGTGGGAAGACCATCTAACAGAAGTCAATCGTAGCCAAAAATTGAATAAGTTTAATGGAGGATTATTTCAATGTTGATTATTTCCCTTTTAGTTATTAAAGTTGTATTGGCTTTCGTATTGATTCTGGCTGGCTTGACAAAACTGGCAAGCCCGAAAGAAGCGATTGATTCGGTTAAGCGGATGGGAATTAAAAGCCAGCCGGTTGCCTTTTTATCTGGATTGGCCCTTCCTATTGTCGAGTTGACGCTTGCAATCTTGTTATTGATTCCTGTTACCACTGAGATTGCTTATATCGCCTGTGCGATGCTGTTTGCATTTTTTATACTTATACTCGGAATCAACATATTACGGGGGAATAATGTGCCTTGTGGGTGCTTCGGTCAGCATGATAAAGAGCCTATCAATTGGAAGACCATCATGCGCACCGGAGCGTTTTTATTCGCGTCTATTTCTGGAGCCGTTACTGACCCACAGATTTCTGCATCGGGTGAAGGTGAAGCAATTTGGGGAGTAATCGTTGTGGCGGGGGCGTTTATGGCGGTTGTTGGTATTATGATGGTAATTTGGCCTGCGGTAGTTGGTTCGGAGGATTTTTCACTCGAAACAACTAAAGAACAAGGCACAATTGGGAGGCGGAATGCATTGAAAGTGATCGGAGGGACGGTAATTGCAGCCGTGGTCGCACTTTTTTTACCGCAGTTGAGTGAAGCTGCTATTTGTTGTCGTTGTGAATGGTATCACCATTTTGAGGGCGAACCCTGTTGCGACCCCACTCAGGATAAAACAATACATCACTATTTTTGTCGTTGTTGTAATACCTGCACAGGGGAATATGGTTATTGGCACAATTGTGGAACTGACACATGCACATTCGAGTGTCCGTGCGGCCAACCACATGGAGGCTGCAGTTATTACACGCCTTGCCGGGGTTCCGGATGTTACCAGTCTGAGTGTGAATCGGCAGGTTGTCCACGCTAAATGAAACACACTCATGAAATGATCAGCGCGCTGTCTTTCCTTATGTCAATCTTTGAATATGTATTGTTCTCTGTTGTAGAAATACCAATAATTCGTTGCGTGAGGCGCATAAGCATGGCCGCATTGAAATTATTTAAGGAGTGCTAAAATGACAAAGTCAATCTTGAGCCGGGTATATAAGAGTTATTATCTTGAAGGAATCCCTGCCTATCCTAGTTTTTTCATACCTATTGATTTCCAAACCCCTCACTGGATGGATACGTCTGACGTGGCTAGATTTCGAAAAGAGAGACACTATTTTCCCCGCGACCCTGAAAAACAGTCTGGGATTCATTATTATACTGTTGGAACAGGTGCCGACGGAATTCAATTCCATCGTAGTTATTGGGATGGAAAAATTTCCGATGAAACCGAGTCTGACTTCAAATCGCCCCTGCCTAGTTATGAGGAATGGCTGGAAAAAATTGCCAGTAGAGGCAAGGATTGGGTCGAGAAGGGCAAGCGAGGCCAGGATGACTGTGACTACCAGGGGGTGGAGGTAGATGATGCATTCGGAAATGTACACGTAGTAGTAATGCAAAAAGTATTGCGCGCCAGCGATATATATCTTGGGATGCCTCTGGAAATAGAGGTCCGTATTGATATGGATATGTTTAGAATCGTGGAACAGACTGAAAGAGTGGTTGTTAATGAAGATGGTAAAATCGATAAAATACTGCATCACCAGTTGCGACTTTCCAAGTGGGTTTATTTGGAGCCTGATGAAGCGCCAGATAGATTATTTGATCCTGAGCACATTGTTAGTGAATAAAGGATGGGTTCCATGAACCAGCGACGTTTTCTGAAACAAGTTATATATATCTTGAGCCTTGTTATACTCCTTACACTACCGGCTTGCCAAGCCTCACCAGATCAGGATGCCACGATCACGGCTACGGGAAGCGCCTCGACTATGGTTGAGCCTGTGTCCTCTTATCCCACGATGACGACTGTTCCGCTTCAGTCTACGGCCACGGATGTACCTCTATTGGATCGACTGGTTATTTGTCTGGTCGAACCTCCCGTGCCGCTCAACCCATACGCCGATGTCAACGTTAGCAATCTGGTCATGCAGGCTATCAACGATGGTCCGGTAGATAATGTGGGGTTTCAGTATCAACCGGTTATCCTGGAAAGCATTCCCAGTCTGGAATTGGGAGAAGTCATTCTTCAACCAGTGGTAGTGCGTAAGGGGGATCATTTCTTTAACCCCTTAGATGGTCGAGTGCACATTTACGCCGGGGCGGAGACCACTATGGATCAAATGGTCGTTCGCTTTAGCCTCAAGGAAGGGATAAGTTGGTCGGACGGGACACCCCTGACGGCTCATGATTCGCAATATGCTTATGATTTGCTGAGCGAGTTGCCCATAGAATTAGTAGAAGGTTGGCAGCCTGCAACCGAATTACTGCTCCTCAAAACTGCCAGTTACCAGGCATTGGATAATTACACAACCGAATGGGTTGGGATTCCTGGATTGGTTTCAACCGATTTCCCCAAGTTCTTTTTCTCCCCCATGCCTCGCCACCTGGGGACAGACTTGCATACTAATTATCCCAAGGTTGGCTGGGGCGGATTTCAAATCAAGGTATGGATTCCCGGAAGCCATCTTATCCTCGGACGCAACTCCTATTACTTCCGCGCGGATGAAAATCTGCCTAACGTAGAGGAAGTCGAGTTCCGCTTCTTAGGACCAACTTTTGACAACATTCCTGGCATGATTTCCGAGACCGGTTGTCATATCATCAGTCTCTCGGTAGGTTCCATGCTCGCTGCCGAAGAATGGATAGACTCAGCAGAGGCGTTGGATTTTCGCTTGATAACCGTCCCTCGCGAGATAGGTCTCCAACTCGCTTTCAACCTGGGAAAAGACGCCTCGGCTGTCAGCGACGCCAATGTACGACGAGCGATAGGTTATTGTCTCGACCGAGCTGATTTGGCAGAGTCGGTTCATGGCGTGGTGGCGGATTCGTATGTGCATCCCCTGGATACTGTTCATATGAGCCTGGGGGACTACTCCTTTGCCCCAGAGCTTGGAAGCCAATTGCTAGAGGAAGCTGGCTGGAAGGCACAAGAACTTACTTTGACGCTGGCTCTCAGCGACTCACCCATGAAGCGCAAAATCGGAGATAAGATCGTGGCTAATCTGGCAGAGTGTGGCATCACGGTCCAGGTGGATTACCTTGCTTATGAAACTTTCTATTTGCCTTGGCCTGAGGGACCAATTTATGGTGGAAGTTATAACATGGTGGTTTTTCCGTTATCGGCCAAAGACGGTCCTGCTTGCAATACATACTTGTCAGATAATATCCCTTCAGCTTCCTACCCGGAAAACTTCAACATTACTGGGTTCCAGAATCCAGAGTTTGATAGGTTGTGCAAAGATGCTTTGGTTGAACTTGATACAGAGGAGCGTGCCCGACTTCACCAAGAAGCACAAGCATTATGGGCCGACCACCTCCCAGCTATTCCTCTACTTTGGTTAGCGCATTTTACTGGAGTCGATTGCCATGTTGATGGTTACCGGATAGATCCTATTGGCGCTGAACTGTGGAACATCGAGGATATTAGATTGTTGAGTGAATGTACCTCATGATAGTTCGATAGAGGATATCCCTCGCATGCCAATAGTGTTTTCGACTACTACTCAGTGATTTCTACAAGGTAGAATTTATTAATTCCCCCATTGTTTCACTTGTGCTAAATTCTAGAATCCTAAATTTATTCCCCGCCTCTCATCGAACCGCCAAATCCCCGCCTCCTTCGCCAGCCGCACCGCCTCGGCGAACTCCTCATTCGTGATCCGGCGGTTGATCTGGGCGTATTTCTCCCCCGTCACCTTCCCTGACGGGCGATACTGAGCCATCATATTCACAAAAGTATCCGGCGAGACCTCCTCCGCCAGGAAGCGCATGATCTCCCCCGTGCTGGCGACGTTCCCCGGCATCACCAGATGGCGCACCAACACACCCCGCTTCGCCAACCCGCGCTCGTCCATTTTGAGCGCGCCCACCTGGCGGTGCATCTCTTTTAGGGCTGCTTTGGCGACCTCAGGGTAATTTTTCGCCGTCAGATATTTCCGCGCCGATTGCGCATCCCAAATCTTGAAATCCGGCATGTAAATATCTACGATCCCATCCAAAAGGCGCAAGGTCTCCAGTGAATCATACGCCGAGGTGTTGTAAACCAGCGGCAGCCGCAGCCCCGCCTCCACCGCGAGGATCAACGCCTCCAGGATTTGGGGCGCTACGTGGGAGGGGGTGACGAAGTTGACGTTGTGGCAGCCAGAAACTTGCAGCTCCAGCATCATCTCCGCTAAACGCTTTGGCGAGGTCTCTACGCCCCGGCCTCCCTGGCTGATGTCGAAGTTTTGGCAGAACACACACCGCAGGTTGCAATGGACGAAAAAGATGGTCCCGCTGCCATGACGGCCCCGCAGACAGTCCTCCTCCCCCATGTGGGGGAAATGGCTGCTCACCTGCGAATACCGGCCAGTCTTGCAGGTATTGATCTCGTCTTCCAGGCGGTTCGTGCCGCACCCCCGCGGGCAGAGTTCACACCGGCCCAGTCTCTCCAGCGCCATCTCGACCCGATCCCGTAATTCACCGCGCCGGTGCAGTGTCAGATAGGCCGGTTCGAAATCCTCGCTGTCTATCAAAAAGGAAGATGGTGTAGAGTCTTTCATGGATGTGTCTGGCTTTCATTATAAACCAGGATGAAGGGAAACAGAATTTGCAGTTTTGCGGTTAATCGTTTAGACTATCCTTATTCCGATGAAACCATATTTGCCTGTTCTGACGATTGTCTTCCTCCTCACCGCCTGCGGCTCTTCCACTCCCGCCGTTGACGTTCCCGCCACCCTCACTTCGGAAGCGGTGTCCCGCATTCTGACGGCCCAGCCGGTCTGGGGAACCGCCACTATGACTCCCCTCCCTCCCACGCCGCGCCCCACATCCACGCTTGACCTCGCTGTCACAGGCACCATCGCAGCCATTTTCACTGAAGCCGCTGCTTTTCAGACCGCCGCTTGGTCCCCAACATCAGAGACCGGCACGCCTTCCCCCAGCATCGCCCCCGACCCCAGATCATCGCCCACCCAAACCCCCACCCCCCTGGTCATCTACGTCCTGGCTGAAGGTGAATGTTTCGATCTCGACACCGCAACCTACGAGCCTGAGGCCGCCTGCGACGTCCGCTTGGAAGGCCACCCCATTTTCGTCCCCATCAACGGAGCAAAATTTTCTGGGCAGGGGAGCTTTGCGATGCCATCCCAGTCGGATTGCGAGGAAACCCATTACAACGAACTGCCATTTGCCCCTCAACTCAACATTTATGTATGTTTCCAGACCAATCTAGGGAATAATGGGTACCTAGTGATGCTCATCAACGACTATAACATCAATAGGCTGATCGCCATATATTGGTACCTTTTCCCTGAAAATTAAGAAAAACAGCCAAGAAATCCATCCGAATTCCCAAGTTCTTATTTCGTGCCATCTTTTCAGTCTCTCCATAGCCATGTATGTTATAATAGGCCAGCGCATCAGTTTTTTGTATTGGGTGCCAGATATCAAGCCAAACTGCATGATAACTTGTATTGAATAGTGCTTGGATCAATATAAAATGAATTCCATTCTGAGAATGCTTCTCAGGTTGTGGATATCAGAAGAAAACGCCTTGTTTCATCAGATGAAGATAGATAGAAAGGAGCTTTAGTGGCAAAGGCACATTCTTATGCCAAAGGGGACTGGATTGTCCACACGTATTATGGTGTAGGGCAGGTTGTCCGCATTGAGAAAAAGATCCTCAATGAAGAAAAGACCTCCTGTTACCACGTGATCACCAAAGACAGCACCTTTTGGGTGCCGGTTGATAAAGTGGATAATCCCCGCTTGCGTCCCGTAGCTTCAAAATATCAGATGCGCAAGGCCATTAAGATTCTTAAAGATACGCCTACAATATTGAGCGAGGACTCTAAGGAGCGCAGAAATTTCATCAGTGGTGTGCGCAACGACGGCGCGTTATACGCAGTTTCCGCTCTGTTGCGAGACATCCGCAAACATCAAACTATCAAACCTCTCAATAGCCGTGAATTGCAAACCATGGAATGGGCCACCGACCGCATGGTGCGGGAGTGGTCTATCAGTATGGGCCTGGAAATGGACGAAGCCCAAAGCAGATTGGAAGATATCCTAAAGTTAATCACCTGAATATGATGGTCGCCAAAATCTATGCGCCTCTCCACTTGTGGAGAGGTTTTTTCTATGGGATAATTTTCCCGTAACCATTGGATTAGAATGCTACTGAACGAGAGTGATAACATCAATATGAGATAGACTATGAAAAAATCAGCCAAGTCACCTCAGAGTCACGTTTTCTACCGGCGAGCCGCCCATGACCACCCTCTGGCCGTAGAGGGGAAAGGCATTGCCATCTACGACGAGGAAGGCCGCCGTTATCTGGATGCCTCCGGCGGCGCGTTGGTGGTCAATATTGGACACGGCATCCAGGAGATCGTGGACGCGATAGCAGAGCAGGCTGCCCAGGTGGCCTATATCCATCCCACCCAGTTCACCAGCCGCCCTATGGAGGCCTACGCCAACGCTCTGGCCCCGCTGATCCCCCTGCCGGAGGCTCGATTCTATCCCCTCTCCAGTGGTTCAGAGGCGGTGGAGGCGGCCATCAAATTCGCCCGCCAGGTGCAGATCGCCCGCGGACAATCCACCCGTTATCTGACCATCTCTCGTTGGGGCGCTTATCATGGGGCCACCCTGGGAGCGTTGGCCGCCACCGGCAAGCCCAAAATGCGCCGCCATTTCCTGCCCATGTTTCTCGACCTCCCCCACATTCCCCCGCCTTATTGCTATCGCTGCCCTTTTGGAGAGACCTACCCCGACTGCGGCCTGCGCTGCGCCGAAGCTTTGGAGGAGGAGATCAAAAAGGTCGGCCCCCAAAACGTCTCCGCCTTCATTGCCGAGTCGGTGGGCGGAGCCACATTGGGCGCCATCGTGCCGCCGCCGGGATATTGGCCCCGCATCCGGGAGATCTGCGACCGTTATGAAATTCTCCTCATCGCTGACGAAGTGATGTCCGGTATGGGGCGCACTGGGAAATGGTTCGCCATCCAGCATTGGGAGGTCACCCCCGACCTCATCACCCTGGGCAAGGGTACTGCCAGTGGATACTTCCCCCTGGCTTTACTCGCCGTCCGCGAGGAATTGAGGGAAACCATAACCGCAGGCGATTCCGACTTTGTCCACGGCGGCACCTTCTCCCACCACGCGGTGGGCGCGGCCGCCGGTCTGGCAACCTTGAAGTATCTTGATACACACGACCTGGTTCCATCGGTGGAGCGCAAGGGAGTGTATTTGAAGGCGCGTTTGGATGAGACGATTGGTGGTTTGTCCTGCGTTGGCGACATTCGCGGGATAGGGTTGATGTGGGCGGTGGAATTCGTCGCCGACCGGGAAACCAAAACCCCATATCCGCCGGAGATCCACTTCTCCCAACGAGTGGCTGACGCCGCCTTTGCGCGCGGCCTGATAATCTACCCCGGAAGCGGCAGCGTAGATGGCGAGTCCGGAGACCATCTCATGCTGGGACCGCCCTTCGTCATCACCGAGGCGGAGATGGACAAAGTCGTAGACTTGCTATACCAGGCCATCCAGGCGGTGGGCGATACGATAGAGTTGTAGTTAGGAATATCAGCAGGCTTGATATACAACCATTAATAAGAGAAAATAAAGAAGCCCCGCAGCAGGCCGCGGGG
>CBDUUP010000139.1:0-10192 GCA_965370435.1 uncultured Anaerolineales bacterium
GCGCTATTCGCGTGATTAGCGGATAAATGTTTTTAGGTTTTTCTTCGTGTCTTGGCGTTAAAAAAGGGAACTTATTATTGGACACGCACTTAGTGTCTTCGTGCCTTAGTGGTAAAAATAATATCAACTAACCATCATTCCCCTAATATGTCAAATTGCTCCCCCCAATGAACTCCCGCAGCACCGAATCCTGCGGCACCGGCGAGTCATCTTCCACACCAGTGACTTGCTCCAGCGCATCATGCACCCGGGCCGCCCGCGTGTAAGCGTCCTCCCGCAGCGGATCGCCTTTGAATTTCTCCGTCCATTCGGCGAAACTCGCCAGCAATTTAGGCCGGTAAAGCGGCAGCTCGTAAGGCATCCCGCTGTTGATGATGTAATCGGTTGTGTAGATATACGGAATAATATTGCGCTTCTCACTGGAACGGACGTAATGCCAATGTAACAAGGTTCTTTCCGGGTCATAAGACCGATGCACCTCGTCTCGCAGCATCCGCCGGATGAGGCGGATATCAGTCCACCGAACGTACTCCCCATCATTCTTTTTCAATTGCAGCAGCGGCTCCAGATAGAGCCGGAACTGCCGCTCAGCCGGGATACCTTCGGTCATTTCCCCATATAAACCATGCAGGCTGTCAATCAAGATGATCTCGTTCTCCGCAACCTTCATCGGCGTTTGCTTGTCTTCCTGGCGCGTCCCAGTCTTAAAATCGTAATAAGGGATCAAAATCTCCTCCCCCGCGATCAACCCCTTGAGATGCTGGTTGATTAAATCCAGGTCCAGGGCTTGCGGCGTCTCGAAGTCATAGTCCCCAAACTCATCTTTGGGGTGCATATCCAGGTTGAAGAAATAATTATCCACATTGAGGGTCACCAACTTCATCCCCAATTTCCCCAGGCGTTGGTCTAGCTTGATGGTGGTGGTCGTTTTTCCCGACGAAGAAGGCCCGGTGATGATGACCATTTTGAGCTCCTCCCTGCGTTTAGCGATCAATTCCACCGCGTTGTCAACGTCTTTTTCGTATATGGCCTCCGATTCTCTCACGATCTCGGCGAACTCGCCCCTCTCAATTCGCTCGTTCAACGCCTCTACCGTGTGAACTCCGTGGGCCACCGCCCAATCCAACACATACCAGGTTTTCCTCCAGGGGATGTTGCTGGAAGAGAACCGGGCCAGTGTATCCCGCTCCTCCCGCTGCTGAGTGCGTTCTTCCCGGTAGAGGATGTACGCTTTAGCAACCGCCGCGTGCCCATTCTCAATCAGGACCTTCTCAACAATATCTTGAACATCTTCCACCGAAGGAATCTCTTCTGGAAATGCCCTATCCTCCAGGATATCCACCACCTGCTGGCTGAGACTTTCCGCCGTCTCCCGGTCCCTCCCGCCCACCGATACCGCCGCTCGATAGATCGCATTGGCGATCCGGTCGGGGTTAAAAGGCACCACCGCCCCACTCCGTTTTCTAATCTGCTCAATTTTGCCCATCGTACCTCGCCTCTGATTAATTATCGTCGAAACAACCTCTATTGCATAAGGGTCTTATATTATACAGATGTATTAATTTTACGGTTGCCATTTCCCCATTGGTTTTCCACCATTCCCTCAGGAATCGAGGCTTTAGCCGGTAAACTATCATAATCTTCTCAATTTTCTATTCGCTATTCTCCACTCACTAATCTCGAACCCCACCGAAAACTACCTCATCTCCAACATAAATCAAACCGTCTCTCATTTAGATCGCCGCAATTATGTTGCCACAGACCTTCCAATATGCTAAACTTAGACAATGTTGAATGTCATTGGATACCGTTGACCCGTTTGTATACAAATACCCATGAAACCCGCCATGCTCTTCGACAAACTCGACCGGGGACGAGTGCGCTGTATCCTCTGCGCCCATCGCTGCGTCATCTCCGATGGCAAACTGGGCGTCTGCAAGGTGAGGCTGAACCAGGACGGCGACCTCTACACCCTGGTCTATGGCCGCGCCATCAGTCAGAATGTGGACCCAATAGAGAAAAAACCCCTCTATCATCTTTATCCTGGTTCCGCTTCCTACTCCATCGCCACCCCCGGATGCAACTTCAAATGCCAATGGTGCCAGAACGCCGACATCTCCCAGATGCCCCGCGAACGAGGCATGATCGCAGGCCGCCAGGCCGCCCCCGAGCAGATCGTTGCTGGCGCAATAGCCGCTGGCTGCCGCACCATCGCCTATACCTACACCGAGCCTACCATTTTCTTCGAGTATGCCTACGACACCGCCCAACTTGCCCGCCAAGCAGGTCTCGCCAACGTCTTTGTCACCAATGGCTACATGACCCCCGAAATGTTGGACGTTTTTCATCCATACCTGGACGCCGCCAACGTGGACCTCAAAGGCTTCCGCAAGAAAACTTACCACCGCTTCGTGGGCGCAGGTTTCCAACCGGTGCTGGACAGCTTGAAGAAAATGAAATCCCTCGGAATCTGGGTCGAAGTGACCACCCTCGTCATCCCCGGCCTCAACGATGACCCCGCCGAACTTCTCGACGCCGCCCTCTTCATCGCCCGGGAATTGGGGCCGGAGACTCCCTGGCATCTCAGCCGTTTCTTCCCCCACTACCAAATGCCCGACATACCCCCAACCCCTGTCGAGACTCTGCGTCGAGCACAGGAGATCGGCCAAGAAGCCGGCCTGCGCTACGTCTATGTGGGCAACGTAGCCGCCGAATCCGTCACCCATTGCCATCAATGTGGAAAGACCCTCATCCGGCGGCAAGGCTACCGGATTGCAGAGAACAATCTACAAGATGGCCGCTGCCCTGCCTGCGACACCCCCCTGCCTGGAGTTTGGGACTAAGTGCTAAGTTAAGCTAATTTTGTACTTCTTTCCTACTTTATAGAAACCAATAATATACTGAGTTTATCAGGGAAAAAGTTTTTCAGTGTTTCAGTTTTTCAGCGATTCAGTGTTTCAATCTTTTACCAACATTTAGCTTAACATTACACTTAGTGCTCTGTTAAGATAATTTTTGTAAATCCTTCCAACCTTATAGAATTCATAATTACACGGAGTTTCAAAGGAAAAGTTTTTTCAGCGATTCAGTGTTCCAATATTCCACCAACATTTAACTTAACATTGCCCTAAGAGTGAACCGGAGTAACGTCAGTGATTTCCCCATTGGGAGTTGATTCGGCGAAATTCTGGCTCTGGAATTTAAAAATCTTCACTTTATCAATATTTTCCCATTCGTCTTCTTTTAACCCCGCCTTATTGCAGGTCCTGCTCAAGAACGTGAACACGTCCCAATCGTATCTCGTCGCCACCTGAGGCAGGAGCAAGCCTCCTGTGTTCTCTTTCCTGACGATCAACCCATCCCTGCCGACCTGGATGTGTTTCTCGTACTCCTCGGGTGAGTCCACTCGTACCTGTTCCGGCTGGGTCAGCACATCAACCTCGATACAGATCTCTGGGAGCTCTCCCGCCTCCACTGGCTGGAAGCGGAAGTCCCGGTAGGTGACATCTTGGGCCGCATTGATCACCGCTTCATATAGCGGCATCCTCGGTTCCGGGAAGCCGACGCACCCTCTCAATTGACCTCCTTTATGCAGCGTGACGAAACATCCTCCCAAAGTTGAGAATTCTTCTTCAAGCTGCTTGTCCGGCAAGAACGGAACCGCCGATACGTTCGCCTCCACCGCCTTCCGGGCCAGCCGAACCAATTTAATGCCTTCCTCAAGATTCAACATACCGCGCCTCTTTCCTCTCATTCATTTTTGAGTACCACCGCCGCGCCGTACCCCACCACCGAATCTAGATCCCCGGTGGTCTCCCCAGAGGTGCTGTAATGCAGCTTGACCGCCTGGTTCGCGCCCAGTTCGAGCGCTGCCCAGAGTACGGCGGCGACCCCCGCTGCCCCGCAGGCCAACCCCCTCCCGGTGCGCTGCGCCTCCAACACCCCCTCCGGTGACAGGGAGGTGATCTGCTTCATCATCTCCGCATCCAGTTCATGGGCCAGGGATTGATCCTTGAAATGAGATAGATCCGTGCTGGCGACCAGCAGGGCCGAACGGTCTTTCAACACGCCCGCCAACGCTTTCCCCAGCCGTTGGAGTTCTTGTGAGTTGTAGGTAGTCACCATCACCGGCAGCAGTAGGAAGTCTCCCTCCAACGCCCGCTGCAAGAAAGGCAGTTCAATCTCCAGGGCATGTTCTCGGTCATTTGCGACCGGAGCCAGGCCGGGGCCGCCATCCGCTTCCAGCGCTTGCGTTAACGCCTCCACCGCCTCCCGGTCAATAGGTACCTGCCCCAGAGGCGTGTCGTATGCCCGGTGAGCGGAAGTCAACACCGGCCGGGGATGCCCCGCATGGAACGGCGCTGCCACCGCCACTACTTCGCGCCGCTGGCCCTGCACAGTCCTAAAGGCATACCCCGCCGTCCTCCCAGAGTAAGCGTACCCCGCGTGAGGCGCGACCAAAGCCACAACCTCGCCGTCCAGTTTAAGCGCCTCAGCTTGAGCGAGATATTCGTCCACCTGCCGCCCCAATTGCTCCGGATCGCCCGGATACCAAGTGCCTGCGATAGGGGAGGGGCGTAAGTCTGATACAGTTGACATGATTGAAAATCTCCATTCCTATTGTACAGAAAATTCCCTCGAAAAGCAAATTAATAAAATTTCCCCAGGCCGTTGAGGGCCTGGGGAAACTGTCCAGAGGTAACTTGCATGATCCTTACCTGGCTATCCAAATAAAAGTACTCTGCCTCATTCCACCTCTCCCCCCCTAAACTGCCTCACAATCACCCACAGACCCGCCAGGATGAACACCGCGGGAATTACGTAATCCAGCAGAGAGCTAAAGGAGAGAAAGGCGATCCCCATACAGCCCATCATCCCGCCCGGGATCAGCGCCCACCAAAGCTTGGGATTGCGTACGTATGCGGCCAGAAAAGGGATGGCGACGGTGAGAAAGACGTAAGCCGGGATCGTAAGGCCATCCAGGATGTCCATCCCGATCAGCCCCACCATCACCCCGACCGCCGTCAAAGCGTAGAACGGAACCAGATACCACCATTGTTCCCGGTCGCGCAGGTACACGACCAAAAACGGCAGCCCAATAACCGTCAGGACGAATGTGGCGATGAACTCGCCATCTAAAACATTCAACCCGATCAACCCAACCATCACGCCAATGGTTATTAATATGTAAGCCGGGATGAGCGACCACCAGACCTTATAGCGCTGAAACACGATCAGGAAAGGTACCGCGATAACCGTCAGGACAAACGTGGCAATGAATTCGCCTTGTAAAACATTAAAAGTGACTAAGGCGATCAATCCCGCCACCGCCCACAGCACATAGGTCAGGATCAAAAACGCTATCTCAGACCGGTCGGTGAGAAAGACCGCCAAAACGCCCAGTCCGGCCGCAGCCAGAATGCCCACCCACACCCATTCGGTGATTGTAATATACTGGTCCACCAGCGAGATCACCCCAAACACGATCAACAGCCCGCCCCATACTAATCCTTGCTTTTTAGCTTTCGTATCCATAGTTGCAGTCTCCTTTTGTTTGTAATTCTATCGAAGTCATTCCATCTCCGGCGCTTTGCGGGTGAACTGCCGCGCCACGATCCAGATTCCTATCAGGATCAGCGCAGCAGGCCCCACGTACTCGACCAGCGTTTCTGACCAGAGAAAGACGATCCCTATCAGGGCCATGAACCCGCCCACCAGCAGCGCCCACCAATTCCTGCGATTACGTGCATACGCGTACAGGAAAGGGATAGCCGTGGCGAAGAAGACAAAAACCGGAACAACGGTGTCTTCCCTGACATCCGTCAACTCGACCACACCGATCATGATGCCGATAGCCGTCAACACGTAGAACGGGATAAGCGCCCACCCTCTACTCCGGTCGCGCAAGTACACTATCAGGAAAGGCAGCCCAATCGCCGGAAGAATTATCAACGGCACAATCTCATCATTCATCCCGCTCAATTCATCCAGCCCGATGACGATGCTCATGACGCCCAATGCATAAGCGGTGATAAGCGCCCACGTTTTCTCCCGGTCTCGCAAATAAACCACCAGAAACGGCAGCCCAATTCCCGGCAGGATCAACAACGGCGCGACCGCATCATCTATCCTGGTAAATTCCTCCAGCCAAATGATGACGCTCATAATGATCAATCCATAAAAGGTGAGTAGCGGCCACCACCGGTCCCGGTTGCGCAAGTACACCGCTAGGAAGGGCAGCGCAATGATCGGCAGAATCGATACGGCGATAATATCATCACTAAAACCTTCCCACAGGGTAAGAGCCAGTAAACCGGCCATACACAGCATTGCATAGGCCAGGATCAGAAACTCCGTCATGGAACGGTCTGTCAGATAAACAACCAATACCGCAACCCCGGCCGCAGCCAGGATGCCGATCCCCACCCATTCCGAGAATTCTACCCACAACTGCGCTAACGACATCAACCCAGTTAAGATCAACAAACCTCCCCAAACCAAACCTCGCTTTTGTGCTTTCGTATTCATGCTTTCGATCTCCTTATATTTGCGAATAGTTATTGTCAATAGATATAGCAAATGCGCATATGGAAGTTGAAATAAAAATCTACATACAGCGCATTTGCTGAGTGATTGAATGCTTTTTCAATCACCATACTCTTCTCATCCGGTCCTAGTTCGGGATACACAAACCGGCTCGTGCAATGGAAGAGTCTCACTTTCACTATCTTGGTCTACGCAAAAAAATATAAAAGGTTGCACCGATTATATACCCAAGAAGAATTCTCAACACCCAAAACCCTCGCCCTATTCCCATGCTTAAAGTTGAAAATTGACCACCCTTCTTGTAGGGGCGACAGCGCCGCTGCGCCCTGGTCTGCCGCGGTCTCAAGGCGAAGCCCTCGTCGAGTCGGTCCTCATAAAGTCGGCGAAGGCATCGTCCTGAGGTTCAACTCGAAGGGCCGACTTCGTAAAAGTTTGTGCGACTTCAGTCGCAAAAATTCCCCCGAGCGACAGCCGCCGCCCAGGGGAATTCGTTCTTGCGCATAGCCAATATTATAGAGCGATATACTGCTCAATCTGCTTCCCGATCACCTTCAAACTCCCCTCCCAGAAATCCGTCGAGCGCAGATCAATATCAAACCCCGCCGCCAAATCCGCCGCCGACCCCAACCCCGTGCTGCCCAAAAGCTCCTGATATTCCGGGATGAAATCAGCCCCCCGCTCCTGATAAATGGCATACAGCCCCGTCCCAAACAACAGGCCGAAGGCATAAGGGTAGTTATAAAAGGACAGTCCCGCCCGGTAGTAATGCGGCTTCCAGGCCCACATATAGGGGTGCAGGTGTTCCTCATCCAGCCCTTCCCCATAAGTTTCCTTCTGCGCCCTCGTCATCATCTCGCAGAAATCATCCGCCGAAAGCTCTGCCTCCTCCCGCCGCTCAAAGACCTCCTTCTCGAAGATGAATCTAGAAGTGATGTCCACGATCACCTGCGTGCTGCCTATGAGCGAAGTTTCCAGAATGGTCAATTTCTCGTCGTCGCTGGTGGCTTGCTCCAGCGCCGCGTCCGTGATGATCGTCTGGCAGAAAATAGAAGCCGTCTCCGCCATCGTCATGGGCGTTTGTCGCTGCAACCGTGTTTTCCCCACCATGCAGTAATTGTGATACGCATGTCCCAATTCGTGAGCGACCGTAGAGAGTTGGTTCATCGTCCCGTCGAAGTTGCACAGGATGCGGGATTCTTCCACCGCCGGGACCCCCATACAGAAAGCGCCGCCCCGTTTACCGTCCCTCGGCTCTGCGTCAATCCAGTTGTTGTCGAAGGCTCGTTTCGTAAGACTGGCCAGGTGATCCGAGAACCCCCCGAAATGCTCCAGGATGAAAGCCTGGGTATCCTCCCAACTGAAGGAGCGTTCCGTCTTGCCCGTCGGAGCGAACAGGTCCCACCAGGGCAGCGAGTCCTTGCCAAATCGCTTAGCCTTGGCCTTCAGATACTTTCGGAAGGTGGGGAAGGCATCCTTCATCGCCCCCATCATCGCCTCCAGCGTAGCCCTGTCTATCCGGGCCATGTCAATGGAGGGATGCACCGCGTCCTCCCGCCCCCTGCGCTTGTTGAGGACATTCACCGCCCCCTTGACCCCGTTCATGCAGGCCGCCAGAGGCTCGCGCACGCTCACCCAGGCCTCGATCTCAGCCTCAAATGCCCGTTTCCGCACTCCCTCGTCCGGGTTATACCTGCGCACGTTCTGCAGCGCAGGGATGGGCAGCGTCTTGACCTCCCCATCCATCTCAAAATCCACCTTCAATTGGGAAGTCACCGTGCCTTGCAGCTTCCCCCAGGCCTGCGCCCCGCTCAAGGCTAATTCCGCCGCCAGCCCCTCCTCGGCGTCGCTCATCATATACTTGCTCTGCTCGGCCGTCTCTTCCAGGTAGAAAGAGTGCGCCTTTGCGGTTTCATCGCTCGCAATCACCTCCGCCAGCCGTTCGCCCAATACCCCGATCCACCCATCAATCTGCACCCTCACCTGCTGCAAAGGCACGAACTGCTGCTGGAGTTGAGACATGAGCTTCATAGCCTCGGTGTCATAAGAATCGGTCGAGGTGAACGAAGCGATATAGGCCCGCAGAGTCCCCGCCAGCAAGTTGATAGCGTTGATCCGGTCAATCGCCCCCGCCGCCATCGCCCCCAGTTCACTCGCCTCCACCTCCGCCGAAGGGACATTCGACCGGGAGATCTGCTTCTCCTCGACATATTTCTCCAGGTCTTCAACCTTAGCTTTCAATTCTTCCATCCCCTCCTTGAACTCGACAGAATCCAGCCCTGGATAAACATTCGTGAGGTCCCAATGGGGGAGTTGTTCATTTTTCGTGGTCATAGATTTACCCTTTCCGGTTAGTTAATATCAGACAACCCTCCTACTATACCTCAAAAACCCCACCCTCCCAACCTAATCCCCACTTAGGACGCGTCAAAATATAAGTTCCCTGTTTAGGGTATGATATTCTTGAGCAAAGAAAGCCGCCCATGCTGTTCATAAAGCAGGAAGATACATTGAGACCCGCCCGTAGGGTTTTGCCTGGCCCTCACCCCCATCCCATTGAAAATAAACTTCCCTTCTTCCGTAGGGGCGAAGCATTGCTTCGCCCAAGCGCGCTAACAACCATAACCTTCACCTCAGCGCCCATTTTTTGTTTTTATTCGCGCAATTCGCGTGATTAGCGGATAAACGTTTTTAGGTTTTTCTTCGTGTCTTGGTGTTAAAAAGGGGAACTTATTATTTGACACGCCCTTAGAGTTTCAACCACTCAGATCACCCCGACAAGTCGGACCACTAAGACCACTCCGACTACTCCGACCACTCCGACTACTCCGACCACTCCTACTCCATTCTTGGTATAATCAGCCATCCCACCCCCGGAGAAACCCATGCCCGACCAAACCCAATCCCAACCCATTGACTACAGCCGCAAATGGCTGGTGATGGTCGCCGTAGGGATGGGCATCTTCCTGAGCACCGTGGACAGCAGCATCGTCAACCTCGCCCTGCCTACTCTGGTCCGCGACCTGAACACCGACTTCCCCACCGTTCAGTGGGTCGTCCTCGGCTACCTCCTCACCCAGGCCACCCTGATGTTGAGCATGGGCCGTCTGGGGGACATGGTCGGCAAGAAACCGGTCTATACGGCTGGCTTCGTCGTCTTCACCATCGGTTCAGTCCTGTGCGGCATGGCCTCCAGCATCTATGGATTGATCCTCTTCCGAGTTTTGCAAGCCATCGGCTCCTCCATGACCTCCGCCCTGGGCTTCGCCATCCTCACCGAAGCCTTCCCCCCCAACGAACGCGGCCGCGCTCTGGGGATCGGCAGCGCAGTGGTCTCGATGGGGATCGTGGTCGGCCCCACCCTGGGCGGCCTCATCATAGACGCCCTCTCCTGGAACTGGATCTTCTACGTCAACCTGCCGGTCGGCATTATCGGCGTCTTCATGGTCCTCCGCTTTGTGCCCAATATCAAACCCGTTGGCAAACAGCAGTTTGACTTCCTGGGCGGAGCGACTCTCCTGATCAGTTTATTGGGCTTCTTATTGGCCTTGACCATAGGCCAGAATGTAGGTTTCGGTGATGGACTTAGAGCCGATCCTAAAACTATCAGGCGATAGATAATGAGAGCGGCAGCCAGCAACCAAAGAGC
>CBDUUP010000140.1:0-10187 GCA_965370435.1 uncultured Anaerolineales bacterium
CGCCCCGGCATTGCCTGGCGATCTATTCGATATCACTTTGCAAAATGAAAGCCTCCTGATTCAATCCGGGTCGTACGTCGCTTCTGAATCGGGTGTTGAGCTTGACACGAAATGGAGTGGAGCCAAAACCTTTTTCGCTTCGGAAGGACTTATCATGCTGCGGGGGAGCGGCAACGGACAACTCCTATTATCCTCCTATGGCGCCATCCATGAAAAAAATCTTTCCGCGGGAGAGAAATATTTCGTGGACACCGGTCACCTGGTTGCATTTTCTGAGGGGATCAATTTTAATGTCAAGAAAGTTGGCGGCTTGAAATCAACGCTCTTCAGCGGCGAGGGTTTGGTTGTGGAATTGACCGGACCAGGCCGGGTGTTGATGCAAACCCGTTCCGCGAATGCTTTCCTTTCGTGGCTAATACCCAAGCTGCCAAAGCCATCCAGCTCTGCTAGGAGATAATCTGTCAAAGCGTTGTAACACTGAAACGCTGAAAAACTTTCTATTGATTTACTAAATCAATGTTATGCCGTATGTTGGTGAAATGGTGTAACGCATTTGTTGTATTTCGCCAAGGTAGAGGCAGACCCCAAGGGTCTCTGACGACCGAAGGTCGTAAGACCCTTGGGGTCTGGAGTTGAGTTCCAGGCCTTTGATGGTGTTAGTTCTGATTGTAATTGAGGAGCGCATCTTTTCAGTCGTGCTTGCCAAGCATTGGTTATCCTGATATTATTATTTCACTGATTCTTAGCCTTGAGAGAGATCAATGAGCAAGCCATTAGCCTTAATTGTTGAAGACGATCTGTATTCGGCCAAACTCTACGGACGGATATTAGAGGCGGTTGGTTTTGAATTTGAAATCGTCGCTGCGAGAGAAGCAGCGTTTTCCTGGCTCGAAGAGAATGTGCCGAATTTAGTTGTTCTGGATTTACGCCTTGACCACGATGAACCAGGGGAGGATATCCTGTATAAAATTCGGGCCGACGAGCGGATGAAGGAGACCCGGGTTATCATTGTCACGGCCTACTCAAGAATGGTTGATGAGATCCAGGAAAAAGCTGACCTCGTAATCATCAAGCCCATCAACGCTAGGGCGCTAAAAGATATAGTCGAGGGCATGACCGAAAATTTCTCTAGCGATTGATCCAACATAATCACGATATACTGTTACACTCCCTTCCAGGTAAACTTGACAGATTTTCATATTCTTGCCATATTCAATTATTTCACATTACCCCAAAACAGGAGCTAACGATGATCGTCCCCCTCACACCTTTGGAATTCAGGCAGCGCGCGGTGCAATTCTTTGGCTCTAAAATCGGTATCGTAGATGGCGATAAAGAGTTCACCTATGCAGAATATGATTTGCGAATCAACCGCCTTGCCAACGCGATGACCGGATTGGGTTTGGGTCAGGGCGACGTGGTGTCGTTTGTCACCTACAATTCGCACCAATTGTTGGAAGCCTATTACGCAGTGCCTCAAATTTCCGGTGTGCTGAATCCTATCAACATCCGTCTCAGCTCTCTTGAAATTGAGTACATCCTCAACCACGCTGAAACTAAAGCGTTATTTTTCCATCACGATTTTGCGCCGTTGGTTGACAGCATCCGTCAAAAACTGCCCGGCGTCAAACACTTTATTGTCATGGAGCCGGAGGAAGGAGCGCTTGACTGGGCGCAGGAGTATGAGGTCCTCATGGAGGCGGCGGCTCCTGAAGCGGAGGTGGATCTCGATTCGGTAGATGAAAATGCCGTAATCGAGTTATTCTATACCTCTGGAACTACGGGGCCGCCCAAAGGTGTTGCCATTACCAACCGGTCCCTATACCTGCATACACTCACGGCGATCACTGCATTTCAGGTCACAGATGCAGATACGTTATTGCACGTTGTGCCCCTATTTCACGTTAATGGCTGGGGGACGCCTCAATTCTTGACCGTAGTCGGCGGAAAACACGTCACCCTGCGAAAGGTTGATTTTGGGGAGATATTGCGTTTGGTAGAGAAAGAACGAGTAACCAAGCTGCTCGGCGTCCCCACTATCTTCAATGGCTTGTGCCAGCATCCCGACCTCGACAAATATGATATCAGCAGCCTGAAGGAGGTAATCATTGGCGGCGCGCCTTCTTCGCTATCGCTCATCGAGGATATAGAAGAGAAGATGGGCTGCCGGGCGTACGTTGGCTATGGATTGACAGAAACAACGCCATTCGCGGTCAGTTCAAGGCCCAAAGCCCACATGCCAACCGACAACGCTTCACGCCGCAGAATCCAAGCCAAGACTGGCTTGCCAATCGTCGGTGTCCGGGTGCGGGTGATGGACGACCAGGGCAATGACGTTCCGTGGGATGAAAAATCCATCGGTGAGATCACGGTAAGAAGCAACAACGTAATGCAAGGATATCTAAAAGACCCAGAAGGGACTGATGCTGTCGTCGTTGACGGCTGGTTCCACACCGGTGATATGGCGGTGGTGGACGAAGAAGGATTCCTGACCATCGTAGACCGTAAAAAAGATATCATCATATCGGGTGGAGAGAATATCTCTTCGGTTGAAGTAGAGAACGTGATCCAGAACCATCCGGCTGTTTTTGAGACAGTCGTCATCGGAGTGCCGGATGACCAATGGGGGGAGGTTCCGAAGGCGTTGGTGGTTCTCAAACCAGGGGAAAAGGCAACCGAGGAGGAACTCATCGAGCACGTCCGCGCCCACTTGGCCGGATTCAAAGCTCCCAAATCCATCAAGTTCTATGATGAGCTTCCCAAAGGCGGGACGGGGAAAATTCTCAAACGCGATCTACGAGCGCCTTATTGGGAGGGGCGCGAGAAGAAGGTTCAATAGTAAAGCGTTGGAACGTTGGAAAGTTGAAACGTTGAAACAGTAATTCCATATAACACTGAATCGCATATCTACTGATTCGCTGAAAAACTGAAACGCTGAAATGCAAAATGCAATGCTAACGAGAAGGAGCGGGATTGGTTTTTCCAAAGGCCAATCCCGTTCCTTTTTTATGCTATGACACCCCTCTATCAATTGGGGGATTTAATTGACAATCTTTCAAGCTATGATAAAATATGCTTGTTAGTGAGACCGACCGGTCTGTCTCTTCGCTATGTCAGCCCAACATTGTCTCAATTATAAAATTCTGAGGACCACCAGTAGCTATTGCTGGTGGGAAAATACTAGATAACCTAATTACACAACCAAGGAGGTTGGCAATATGATAGATTTCACCTTCACCGAAGAACAAGAATTATTTAGAAAAGCGGCCCGCGAATTCGCCGAGACCAAGATCGCTCCCCTGGTCCCGGAAATGGAAAATAGCTGGCAAGCCTATGAGAAACCGGTAAAGGCTTTGGCCGAAGCGGAGATGATGGCCATCACCATCCCGGAGGAATACGGCGGCTTGGGTTTGGGATACACCGCCCGATTGATCGCCCTGGAAGAGATCAGCCGGATTTCGGTGGCGACGGCGATGATGCTGCAAGTGTTTGCGCTGGGCATTGAAACCATTCTCAAATTCGGCACTGATGAACAGAAGCAGAAATATTTGCCCGGTTTAGCGAGCGGTGAAAGGATGGCGACGGTCGCGGTGACAGAGGCGACCGGCGGTTCTGACCCCAAGGGATGCCGGTCAACCTACAGGAAAGACGGGGATGATTACATTCTCAATGGCCGCAAGTGCTTCATCACCAACTCCCACATCGCCGACACGATCACGGTATTAGCTGTAGACGAGGAGAATCCCGAAGCCTTCTCGACCTTCATTGTAGAAGGCGGGATGGATGGCTACAAGGCAACCCACGAAGAGCACAAAGTAGGCATGCGGGGCTGCAACACCGGTGAGATGGTATTTGAAAACTGTCGTGTTCCCGGTGAAAACCTGTTAGGCACAGAAGGGAAAGGTATGCGGGTTGCGATGTCGGCCATCGGTGATTCTGGACGGGGCGGCATGGTCGGCTGCGCATTGGGATTGCAGGCGGCTTGCCTGGAAGAGTCGGTGAAGTTCGCCAACGAGCGAATCCTTTATGGAAAGCCGATCAGCAAATTGCAGACCATTCAAAACAAGCTAGCCGATATGAAAATTGATCTGGAAGCAGGCCGCTTACTAGGCTATCGAGCCGCGGCTATGCAAGATCAAGGCCTTCGGTCAAGCAACGAATTCGCGGTGGCAAAATACTACACTACAGAGGCCGCCCAGAGAGCGGCGAAAATGGCGGTAGACATCCACGGCGGATACGGCTGCATGGAAGAATTCGCAGTGACCCGGTTCCTGCGAGACTCCTTTGTCCTGGGACCGTCCGCGGGCACTTCGGATATTATGAAGGTCATCATCGCACGTTGGGTTCTCTCGTAAAAGGAAAGGAGAATTAGAACGCCAATGTACAAGGTTGTCGTCTGCGTTAAGGCAGTCCCGGATCCCGATGAGTCTGACAAAATCAGGATTGATCCGGTCTCCAAAACCCTGCCCCGGCACGACATCCCTTTAGTCATCAATCCGTTAGACAGAAACGCGCTGGAGGCGGCTCTTCAGCTCAAAGAGCAAACTGAGGCCCACATTACGGTGCTCAGTATGGGACCGCCTCCGGCGGGGAACATCGTCAAGGAATGTCTGGCTCTGGGCGCGGACGAAGGGGTTTTGCTTTCAGATCGGGCATTTGCCGGGGCGGACGCCTATGCTACAGCCTACACCCTAGCTAAAGCCATTGAGAAAATCGGATTGCCGGATATGATCTTCTGCGGCAGAGCCAGCAGCGATGGCAGCACAGAATGGGTCGGCCCGGAAATCGGCGTGTTTCTCAATATACCGGTGGTCAGCATGGTGAGGGAAATCGTCGAACAAGCACAAGATTCCTGGACTGTAAAAGCCAATCTGGAGGGCGGTTACCGCCTGGTGAAAGTGAAACTCCCCGCCGTCTTTACGGTGACCCGCGATATAAATACCTACCGAACGTTGAGTTTTTCAGGGATCGTCAAGGCCAGAAAAAAGGAGATCACCCAGTGGGGTATTTCTGATCTGGATGTCAGTGAAGATGCGGTTGGGCTAAAAGGATCGCCTACCATTGTCTCTGATCTCACTACCCTGGAAGCCAAGCGAGAAGTGGAATTCCTGGAGGGGACGAGTGAGGAAAAAGCCGAGGAACTCCTTCAAAGGTTAGTTCGTGCGGGGGTGATATAGCAACATGAGCGATAAACACGGGCCTATTTGGGTACTCGCCGAACAGGCAGATGACGAAATTCTGGCGGTGTCCTTCCAGCTTATTGGACATGCGCGGAAGCTGGCGGATGAGTTGGGCTCTGAAGTAGAAGCGATCTTTCTGGGGGAAAATACAAAGGAAAATTCCCAACAGTTACTGGCCGCGGGCGTGGAAAAGGTGTATTTAGGCGATGGGGCTGTGTTTTCGCAATATCAACCGGAGCTTTTCACCGAAACCATCGTCCGGCTGGCCGAAGAACGTCAACCAGAAATCTTCTTGATGAGTTCGACGTTGATGGGAAGAGAGTTAGCGCCGCTGTTGGCAGCCAGATTGGAAACAGGGTTGACGGCCCATTGTATTGATCTGGCGTTGGATGAAAACCAAATCCTGGAAGCCAGAATCCCGGCTTATGGGGGTTTGATATCTATTATTTGTCCAGAACGAAGGCCGCAGATGGCGACCGTTGCCGGAGGAGTTTTCCATAATCCCGAAATGGACGAGAGCCGGACGGGGGAGATCATCGCTATTGAGACGCCAAAGAATATCCCTAATCGAATTCAAACTCTGGAAATCGTTCGCGAAACGGCGGAGGGGGTTCCCCTTGAGACGGCTCCTATCGTGGTAGCGGGAGGGGTTGGCGCGGGCGATTATGATGGGTGGTGCGAGATCGCTGAATTGGCCGAGGCGCTCAACGCTGCTTTAGGCTCCACTCGCCCGGCGGTAGATGAGGGCTGGACGAATCTGGAAACCATGATCGGGCAGAGCGGGAAAATGGTCAGCCCGGAAGTCTATATCGGGGTTGGGCTATCCGGGGAGCTGCAACACATGGTAGGTATTGTGGGGGCCAAGGTTATGGTGGCGATCAACAACGATCCTAAAGCGCCGGTGTTTGAGCAGGTGGATATCGGCATTGTGGAAGATTGCCGAGAGTTCATTCCTATTCTAATTGGAAAGATCAAGGAATATAAAGAGAAAGGGTAATATCTGCACGATGGGGAAAGGCGGTGTCGATGGAGTGAGCGTCCTGGCGCTCCAAGTTAAGCGTAGCGCGCGCCGGGCGAAGCAGCGCTTCGCCCCTACGATAGATGTGGCGGTTTAGATGATTGGCTATTCAATCAAGGAGGGCTTGATAGACCAGAGTTCGGAAATCGTTGGTGACTGGATAGGTTCCACTGGGCAGGTATTGCATCATCAGGATGCCGACAATTTTCTCAACGGGGTCAACCCAAAAGTGAGTATTGGCATACCCACCCCACCCATGAGCGCCGACGGACCCCATCATCCCTGAAAGGGCAACATCCATTATCACATTGAAGCCCAGCCCAAAGCCAAATCCCGGGTAGGCGATGTCACTCATCGAATATGGAATCAATGAGGGGGGTAAATGATTGGAGGCCATCAATTCCATCGTTTTGGGGCCTAACAAGCGGACGCCATCCAAGTCTCCCTTATTCAGGATAAGTGTGGCTATGCGCAAGTAGTCGGTAGTTGTTCCCGCCAGTCCTGCCCCGCCGGAATGGAGATTTGCATTGAGGTAATCCCCTCCTATATCGTCACTCAAGACTTCCAAAGGGCCTTTCTCAGTCGGGCCATACAAGGTGGCAAGGCGATCCATTTTTTCGGGCGACAAGGTGAAAGAGGTGTCAACAATGCCCAGGGGGTTGAATATTTCCTCTTGGAAGAAATCGCCCAGGGGTTTATCGGCGATGACTTCAACAAGGTAGCCCACCACATCGGTCGCCACGCTGTAACACCATTTTTCTCCAGGCTGGTAGCGCAACGGCAGCTTGGCGATACGATGGATCATTTCCTTTAGAGTGATTTTAGTATCAAAAATATCCGCCTGGCGATATAGCTTATCTACTTCGGAGTCTTGATCGTCGCCGTAACTCAATCCGGTGGTATGGGTGAGGAGGTCGTGAACGGTGATCTCGCGGTCTGGATCAGTCACGACGTTTCGCCCAACTTGCACCATTAGGTTGTTGAATTCGGGGATGTACTTGCTGACCGGATCTTCCAGGCGTACCAGGTTCTGTTCAAAAAGCATCATGAGGGCGATGCTGGTGATCGGCTTGGTCATGGAGTAAATGCGGAAGATGGTGTTAAACTCCATCGGGGTGCGGGATTCGACATTCTGCCAACCGACTTTTTCAAGATGGACGACGCTGCCCCGGCGAGCCACGAGGGTGATGATTCCAGCTATCATATTCTGGTCAACATAGCGCCCCATTGTGGTATTAATTCGCTCCAATCGTTCAGCCGAAAAACCGAACTCTTTGGGGTCGCTCAATGGAATGCTCATCGGGAATCGCCCTGAGCTACGGGGCAGGCAAGCTCACAGAACCGGCAGGTCTTCATGACCATGCTGGCCTCTTCGATCCCCATGATCGAACCCTCAAGCAATTCCTCATTTGCATATCGCTTGTCATTTTCAATCTTGCAGTACTGTCTCTCAAAGGAGCCGCTGCGGAACGCATCTTGGGGGCAGACTCGGTGGCATGGCATATCGCAACCATTGCAGGGGTCGAAGCCGCTCGGACCGGTTGGCTCCAACTCGGCCTCAATGAAGATCCCTCGGAGACGGACCCGAGTTCCGTATTCCGGCGTAACCAGGAGATTGTGTTTTCCGATCACCCCCAGGCCAGCTAGGTGGGCCGAATCCTTGAGGAAAGTCCCTCCGTACTCGACCTGGTAGGGAAGTGAAAAGGCTTTGACGCCAAGTTCTTCATCCATCCAGATGCGGAGTTTTCTGGATTGCAGCCTCATAATACCGTTGCCCTGGGTGAAGCCCTTGACCTTCATGCTCCACCAATCGAGCACCGGTTCGGAGGCCGGATGGGATAACGCCCACACCAGCACGGATTTGTGTTCCTCTCGCCAGTTAAAACCCTTGAATTCGTGGTAATCAGACGAGTCAGGTTGGTATTCTTCGTAGAATGGCGCTTTGTCGTATTTCTCAAAGGAAGGGGAAGTCTTCAAGTCCTTGATCCTGGCGATTCCCGCTAAGGAAGCACCCAACTCTATTGCCTTCTCGACGATGACTTTCTCAATGTTGTTGCCGTTGGATTTCATCTGCTTGGTTCCTTTCCACCGGGAAGTCGAGTTATAACTCGATTCGGAACTTCTCGGCGTTTTCGATCTTGTTGAATGTATAGAAGTACTGTCTCTCAGTATTATTGGTTACTTTGTTTGGTCGCTCGCAGGTTTCGCGCTCAAGATGATCAGTGCGTCAGCGGCAACCGCACCCTGACCTTCGGCCAGGAGCATTAAAGGGTTGATGTCGAGTTCAATAATGGATGAAGGGTCTTCCTCTACCATGCCTGCAACCGCCAAGATGACATCGGCGGCGGCGTTCAGATCGGCGGGCGGCGCGCCCCTGAAACCGCTAAAGATAGGGGCGCACTTCAATTGACCCAATGCTTGCAGCACTCGCTCCCTGGTGGTCGGCAGCAGGAGGGAAGCGCTGTCCTTCATCAGTTCGACCATAATGCCGCCGCCGCCGACCAAAAGATAGGGGCCGAATTGCTCATCCCGGGCCACGCCGACAATGAGTTCGACCACGACGCCTTCAACCATTTTCTCGACCAGATAGGACTCGGAGAGGTTCGACATCTCCGTCACCGCCGCGGACACCTCGTCTGGGCTGCCCAGATCGAGTTTGACACCCCCAACATCGGTCTTGTGGGCGACGCCCAATGCTTTGACGACGACCGGATAGCCCAACGCTTCGGCTGCCTCTACCGCCTCGCCTGCGTTGTGAATGACTCGCGAAGAGGGCACCGGCACACCATTCCGTGCGAGAAGGGTCTTGGCTTCAGCCTCGTCCAACATCTTGACGGGGCCGTCCTGCGGCTTACCGAAATTCGGAAGCAGCGATGGGCTGGTAGGTTTTTTCCAGGCCGCGCCCACATCAACTGCCGCCTGGATTCCGGCGACTCCGTCGTCAATACCGGCCAGCATGGCGACGCCATCTTCCATCAATCTCTCCGCCACCGACTCCGTCATGGTGTCCGAAAAAGTCGCCAACACCGCGCCTTTGGTGCCGGTCTGTTGTGCTGCTTGAACAAAACCTCTCTCGGTCCCAATCCAGGTTGACTGGTCACAAAGGTCCTCTCTGGGGTAATCGAGCAAACACAGCGATACGTCAAAGCCTTCCGCCATAAAGGCGGTAAAATTCTTGGCATTCTGCTCTTCATTATTCCAGTCGAACATCTGGAAATCGAAAGGATTGGCGGCCACCATCCGCTCGTGTATGGTGGCTTGCAGGTCTTGGGCCACCCTTTCAGAGAGCGGGGGCATGGACAGGTTCGGGCCTAATGCGTCGGCGAGAAGAGTGAGGTCACCGCCCGAGGTGCTCATGGCTCCGATCCGGCCGCCGTCCAATGGGCCGAGAACGTGGAGCGTCTTCAGCGCTTCAATGAGGGCTTCCAGAGAATCAACTCGAGCCACGCCGAGCCGCTCGAACAGCGCGCTCACCAGAACGTCGGAACCGGCGAGGGAGGCGGTATGGGAAACCACCATTTTTTGAGCGACCTCGGAGCGGCCGACCTTGATGGCGACTATTGGCTTGCCCAAGTCTCGAGCGACGTTGACTGCTTCCTGGAAGGCTTTCGGGTCGGGCATGGTCTCCACAAATAGCCCCAGCGCGGTGACCTTATCCTGCCGAGCGAAAATGTGGATCGCATCGTGGAGATCAAACTTCAGTCTGTTCCCCAGGGATATCATATAGGCGACGGGAAGCCCGCGCCGCTGCATGGTGAGGTTGAAGCCCACGTTCGACGACATAGTGATGATGGCGACGCCTTCGTCAACCCGCCTGCCGCCCTGCTGATCGGGCCAGAGCATGGCTCCGTTGAGATAGTTGAGCAGCCCGTAACAATTCGGCCCGATCAGGGGCATATCGCCGGAGGCCTCCAAAAGCTGCTCTTGGAGTTCAGAACCCTCCTCGCCCGCCTCGATAAAGCCGGTGGCATAGCAGACCGCGCCGCCCG
>CBDUUP010000141.1:0-10182 GCA_965370435.1 uncultured Anaerolineales bacterium
GCCTGCACGCCCAAACCGATCAAGCCCTGGCCCGCCGGGCTCGCCAGCTCTCCATATTGGAATCCGTGGGCCGAGAACTCGCCGCCGCCATCCGCTCCGAGAGTCTATTCGAGATCATCCTGGATCATGCCCTAGAGTTCACCGGTTCACCCTGGGGCAGCCTGACCCTCTATGACCCCCAAACCCACATGCTGGAGATCAAAGCCTGGCGCGGCTACACCACGGATCAACCCAATATCCCCGATTCGGAGGGTATCGTGGGCCGGGTGGTGCGCGCCAAACAGGCCATGATCGTGGACGACGTGACCAAAGACCCAGACTTCATCGATATGACCGGAGGCGAAACCCAATCCCAGATGAGCATCCCCCTCATCCACGAAGACCAGGTATTGGGCGTCCTCACCCTGGAAAGCCCCCAGCCGTATACCTTCACCGCCAGCCATCAGACCTTTGTCAGTCAACTCGCCACCCAAGCTGCTATTGCAGTGGTGAACGCCAACCTCTACCGCGATTCCCAACAGCGCTTGCACGAACAAGCCACCCTCTACCTGGCCAGCCGCCAATTGGTGGGCAACCTGAAGCACAGAGCTATTCTGGAAACCATGGCCAATACTATGGAAGCCGCCATGAACAGCAGCGCCACCGGCGCATACGCCTGGGACGAGGTCAACCGCGCCTACAACCTGCAAGCCACCACCCAGATCCCGGCCGCCGCGGCCCAGGAACTGCCGGTCACCATCCAGGAAAGCGGCCCCAGCGCCCTCAACGCGGCTCTGTCCGACCAGGGTCCCCTGCGGGTCACCACCGAACAGAAAGACCTGGCCGCCTTGCTCCAGGTGGACGCCCAGACTCAGGGCTTGGTATTTCCCTTGATGGTCGCCGGACAGCGCCTGGGGATGCTGCTCTCCTACCTCCCCGCGGAGAGGAACCTCTCCGACCATGAATTGCAGCTCCCCCGGGCCATCATCTCTCAGGGGACCATCGCCCTGCAGAACGCCCATCTCTTCTCGGATGTCTCCCAGGGGCGGGACCGCATGGAAGCGGTGCTAAATTCAGTGGCCGACGGGGTGTTGATGGTTGACGCCCAGGGACAAGTCTCCCTGGTCAATGCGCCCATCCTGAACTTGACCACTCTCTCCGTTCGGGAGATCGTGGGGAAACGCCTATCCCAACTCCCCGCCGAAGTGCTCAAACATCTGGGATTCGAACCCCAAGATGCCGAAGCGTTGATCGAGGAATTGGAACGCGGACAGGCAGCCACTCTGCCCAAATATATCTATCCTTTCACCGGGCCGGGACCTGAGAGAGTCCTGATGCGCACTATCTCCCCGATGCGCGCTCAAAGCGGGCATCCTATCGGCTTGATTTTGGTCATTGGAGACGTGACCGAAGAACACCAGCTAAACCAGGCCCGTGAACTTCTCACCGAAACCCTGGTACACGACCTGCGCTCCCCGGTCGGGACCATCTCCAGTTCTCTGGCCCTACTTGATGAAATCCTCCCCCAAGAAGACCGAGACACCGTCGTCGAACAATCACTGAACATCGCCAACCGCAGCACCGAGCGGGTGCTAAAGCTGGTCAATTCTCTGCTGGACATCTCCCGCCTGGAATCCGGTACCCTGGAATTGATCCGCACCCCGGTGGATTTACACAGCCTGGCTGCCAACCTGGTAGCAGACCTGACCCCCCAGGCCAACGAACTGGGGATCGTATTGAACAACGCGGTGCCGGCCTCGCTTCCCCAACTGAATGCCGACCAGGACATGCTGAACCGCACCTTGACCAATCTGCTCGACAACGCTCTCAAATTCACCCCCGAAGGCAGCAAAGTGACCCTCTCCGCCGAACCGCAATCCAAAACCATGATGTCCATCTGGGTGATGGATACCGGCCCTGGCATCCCCAACGAATACCGGGAGAAGATCTTCGAACGCTTCTCCCAGATCCCCGACCGGCGCGGGCGCCAACGAGGGTCTGGATTGGGGCTGACCTTCTGCCGCTTGACCGTAGAAGCCCACGGCGGACGCATCTGGGTGGAAGAAGCTCCTCAGGGAGGCAGCCTGTTCACCTTCACCATACCCATCGTAAGCGAGGACACCCAGCCGTCCAAGAAGAAACGGAAATCGAAAAAAAAGGATAAAGAATGAAAGGGCTGGAGAATAAGTCAACCAGGTACTTAGGTAATCAGGGATTCGTGATTTGATAACGGTGAATAGAAAGTAGGCGTCTGCCAAGATTGACTTCCCTATTTTCTTGTATACCTGTAAACTTGTTTACCTGTTTACCTGTTTACCTGGACATCAACCTGTCAAACCATGAATGACATAACATTAGGTAATCAGGGATTCGTGATTTGATAACGGTGAATAGAGAGTAGGCGTCTGCCAAGATTGACTTCCCTATTTTCTTGTATACTTGTTTACCTGCATACCTGCATACCTGCATACCTGCATACCTGCCCTGTTTACCTCCCCCCTCCCCCTTTCTGGTATACTCCCCCCATGCCCCGCCAACCACGCTCTTTCCGCGCCGAGGCCGTCGTGCTGCGCCATTCCGACTGGGGCGAAGCCGACCGCTTGCTCTCCCTCTTCACCCGTGAGAAGGGTAAGCTGCGCGCCATCGCCAAGGGCGCCCGCAAGGTGCGCTCCCGCAAGGGCGGCCACCTGGAGCCGTTCACCCGGGTGACCCTGCAATTGGCCGTGGGCCGCGACCTCCACATCGTCACCCAGGCCGAGACGGTGGACGCATACCTCTCTCTGCGGGATGACCTGGAGGGCCTGGGGCAGGCATCCTACGTGATCGAACTGCTCGACCGCTTCACCTACGAGGAGGGCGATAACGTCCCTCTCTACAACCTGCTGACCGACACCCTGGGCCGCCTGACCAAGACTAGCGATCCCAACCTGACGCTGCGCTATTACGAGATCCGCCTGCTGGACTTGGTGGGCTTCCGCCCGGAGTTGATGAAGTGCGCCCATTGCGGGGAAGATATCAAGGCCGAGGACCAGTACTTCTCCGCTGAGCAGGGCGGTGTGTTATGCCCTATCGGCGGGCGCGGGGTGGAAGGCGTGCGTCCGGTCTCGATGGACGCCCTCCGGTACCTGCGCCACTTCCAGCGCAGTTCATACAAGCGAGCCGCCCGGGCGAAAATCCCCCCCGCCATCCACCGCGAATTGGAAATCCTCATGCAGCATTACCTGACCTACACCCTGGAACGCGGCCTGAACACGCCCGCCTTCATCCGAAAGGTCCGGCGAGGAAATCCCGGTAAATCTAAGTCCTGAGATGCAGAGTCCGCTGAGGGGTGGCGGCGAAAATTAGAATCACAATATGAAAGAATTCTCCCAGCTCACCCAAGAAGGCCAGGCCCGACGCCTGCGCCGGTTAGCTCTGGCTGCTCTCCAGGATTATGATCTGGACCTGCGGCGCATGAGCCTGCTTTCCAATTCCTTCAACGCCATCTACCGGATAGACACCACCGGGGGTGAGAAGTACGTCCTGCGGGTGAGCCTGCCCGGTATGCGCTCCCTGGAAGAAGTCCGCTCCGAGATGACCTGGCTGGCAGCCCTTCGCAGAGATACAGACCTCCACGTCCCCCTGCCGTTCCCCACTCGGAAGGGCGATCTAGTGACCACCGCCGAAGGAGAAGACGTGCCGGCGGCGCGTCACTGCACGGTCTTTAGCTGGGTGCCGGGTAAAGACCTGGCCCAGCAGATCTCGCCGGTGTATTACGAAAGGCTGGGCGTATTGGCGGCCCGCCTGCACAACCACGCCGAGTCCTACACCCCGCCGGAGGGCTTCTGGCTCAAGACGATGGATAAGGTTATCCCCGCAGGAACCCCTGACTTTTTCGGGGAAGAATATGAACATCTCTTCCCCCCGGAACGCCGGAAGGTCTTTGAGCGAGCCTTCGAGCGGGTGGAGGAAGCGTTGGGGAAACTGTACGCCCGGCCAGCCAACCCTCATGTGCTGCACGCCGACCTGCACCAGGGGAACGTCAAGGTCTATCGCGGCAAACTCTACGCCTTGGATTTCGACGACACCATGATCGGCTATCCCGTTCAGGATGCGGCCATCTCGTTCTATTACATCCTGCATCACCCGGAATATGGAGACCTGCGAGAAGCCTACCAGCGGGGCTATGCCAGCGAACGGCCCTGGCCGGAGGCCTATCCCGGCCAGATTGACGCGTTCGTCGCCGGACGAGCCTTTCTTCTGGTGAACTTCCTTGTCCAAGACCCGCGCTACCAGCAGATGGCTCCAGGCTTCATAGAGCGCACCGAGAAGGACCTGCGCGCCTATCTGGATAAAAGTATTCCGTAAGGAGCAAGGCGTTTCGCTTCGACGAATAAAAAAAGCGCAGAGATTTGGGTCTCTGCGCCTAGATGGGTAGTTTATGGTCGTGCCCAGGACTGAGGAGAGCAGCCCTCAGAACAGTGGGCGATTCTCGGAACCGTAAAACGCTTCATGGTTGGTACCTCCTTTCCTGCCTCGTTGGGCAGAGGTTCTAACCGATAATTCATATCTGGGGAAAACCATTCTTGTATTCAACACATAGATGATTGTCTATACGTGTAGTTAAAAAAATATACCACTAAGGGAAAGTGGTCAGCAGTCTTCCAGGGAATCTCCTTTTTTGATGATCACCGTAACGCCGGTTTCCGGCGCGAAGGCGTCAATCAGGTTGCCGCAGCATTTCGCCACCCGGTCCTGGTTGAGGGTGTAATAGGAATGCTTGCCCTCGGAGCGCACATTCACCAGGCTAGCCTCGCGAAGGATGGCGAGATGGTGAGAGACAGTCGGCTGGCTGACGCCTACCGACTCCACGATCTCACTCACGCTCAACCATCCGCAGCAGATTAATTCCATGATCGTCTGGCGGGTGGGATCGGCCAAGGCTTTGGCAAAGGTAACCGGATTGGTGGTTTTGCTTTCAGTAGTCATATCGATAATCTTCTATGTGATTATACTGGATAAGCATATTCATGTCAAGTCCAATTGTGGGCAAGTGGGTGCATTTCAGTTTGGGGGTGAGTTTGGCGCGACATAGCGACTAAAGTAGCGCTAACAACTACGAAGTCCGCCCCTTCGGGCTGAGCCTCAGGACGAGGCCTTCGGCGGACTGAAACCGCTTTTAGTCGGCGAAGGCCGACTTTGTAAATGTTCGTGCGACTTCAGTCGCTGAGTACCCCAAAATTGAAATACACCCTGGGCAAGTTGCAGGCAGTGAAATTCACTTCCCTTATTGGCGGTAAAATCACGCGGAGTGATGTAAAATTCTACCAGTCGTTCCTATTCTACATTCAACTTCAAATCGAGGGATCATCATGGATACGAAAAAACTGTTCAGCACGGAATATCGAACCAGGGCGAGGGTTGTCTTTATCATCTGTGTGCTCATTATGGTCGGGGCGGTGGTATTGGCTTCCCTGGTGCAGCGGGATTTTGGGAAGATCGAGGTCACCAATGTGAACTATGCTAATTACAACGGCATCAATATCCGGGCCAAGCTGTTCCGGCCGCTCACCGCTACCGAAGACAGCCCCATGCCGGGGGTGGTCTACATCCACGGCTACCAGAACAACCGGGAGACCGGGGACGCCTACTGTATCGAGCTGGCCCGCCGGGGCTTTGTGGTGCTCAACATTGACGCCATCGGGCGGGGGAATTCGGGCCTCCCCAGCGAGGTGGAGGCCTCCAATTTCGATGATACTTATGGGGGTTTGTCTTCTTTTATCTACCTGACCGGGCTTCCTTTTGTGGATCACGAAGCGGCAGGGATGCTGGGGCACAGCCTGGGGGCGGAGATGGCCTACAACGTCGCGCTCGCAAATCCAGAGGTGAAAGCGTTGGTGATCTCTGGATTTGGCTATGGCGCTGACGCCACGCCCTCCGTCCCCAAGAACATGCTGATGATCTTCGGGAAGTGGGATGAATTTCGCGGACGCATGACCGGAACCCAGAACTTTGAGGCCGAATGGATGGACAGCGAGCAGACCCAGGCGGCCATCGCCGAGGAGGATCCCCAGTTGGGCGAGACCTATGGAGATTTCCTGGAGGGGACCGCCCGGCGGGTTTTCATGCCGCTGACCACCCACATTCAAGAGTCCCACAGCCGGGCGGCCATCGCCGAGACGGTGGAGTGGATGCAGTCCGCGCTCTGGCCTATCCGGTCTTACCGGATGGACCCCTACGACCAGATCTGGCCCATCAAGGAATGGGCTACGCTGGTAGCCATGATCGCCTGTTTCGCCTCGCTGCTTCCCCTGGGGCTTATTCTCCTGCAGAGTGATTATTTCAGAGCATTGCGCGGGCCGGTCTCCGGGGACTATGCTTGCTCCACGAGATCGTACCTCAGGATGGCGGCGGTGAATGGGCTGCTGATGCTGCTTTACCTGCCCTTGATCCTGGTCATTTTCGCCATCCACCTTTTCGTGGTTCCCATAGACAAAATCTTCCCCATGATGATGGTCAACGGCATCGTCTTCTGGTTCGTCGTCATCAACTTGATCGGATTTTACATCTTCCGCCGGTGGGTCAAGAAGCAGGCCCAGCAGGAAGGGACCACCTTGACCGACCTGGGGATTTCCAATAACCCCAAGAGATTCTTCATCAGCAAAGGGATCCTCCGCAAATCAATTCAGTTGGCGGCCGTCTTGTTCGCCTTCGCCTATCTAAGTGAGTATCTCCTGGAAGCTCTCTTCATTGTGGATTTCCGGTTCATCTTCCCCTTCGCCAGCGATCTCACCCCTTACCGGGTATGGATGTTCGTCCTGTACTTCCCCTTCCTGCTGATCGGATTTTTGCAGGTCAACATCTTCTTGCATGCCCAGCTTCGGCGTCCCCAGAGAGCGACCTGGCTGAAGACCTTCACCAGTTGGTCGAGCAGCAACGTGGCGGCCCTGGTCACTCCCTTGCTCTTGATGCTGGCGATCCAATACGTGCCGATTTTCCTGGGCGGCGGGCCGCCTTTTGTCGGCCCGGGGTCTTCGCTGGTCAGCTTCGTCCTCAACCTGGCGCACCTCATCATCGTGCTGTTGATGATGATCCCGCTCTCGACCTGGTTTTACCAGCTCACCGGCAACATCTACACCGGCGCGCTGCTCAACGCCCTGTTGGTGACCTGGATGTTCGTCTCCTCCCAGGTGATCGCGCCGATCCCGGTGTGAGGGAGGGGTTGGATCGCGAATTACGCGAAAGGGCGCGAAAGAAAAACTATACGCGCCTTTCGGGTTGTTTATTCGGTTGGTGAATTAAAATCAATTTCTATGGGGATCGGTTTCCAACCGGGGTGAAGGTGATGATGCCGGTGATCCCATGAAAGTTCTGTGTGCCTCTTACAGCCGCGGCTAAATCCTGCCGCGAGAGTATCAACCCTCCCTGCTCCCCCACCTCGCTTACCTGATTACTCCTCAATCCCCATCTGCGCAGCGTTCAGTATGCCTTCGGGAGTGGTGAACATGGTGGGTTTTTCGTGTTTCCGCAGGCTAATCATGTGCCGAAAACCCACTGGCTTCACCACTCCCAGAATTCTGAGTCCTAATATTCCTTGAAACCATAGGTGGATTGGAAATAGGATTTTGCATCGCTGCATCAGTAGTACTAAGGCAGTGTCTAAAAATAACTTCCCTGTTTTTAGTGTGAAGTATCTGGATATAGTAGCATGCCCGATCCACTCATTAAAGCAGTTCCTATTTTTTTACACCAAGACACAGTGATTAGAGTCTACACCATATATGTGGGTCTATTGTGTCCACAGAGTCTTATATATGGCGGTTGAATTGTAAATATTGTCTATTGTTTCCATAGATTCTACGGTGTCTGCACCAGAATTGCACCAAACCAACAATATCAACTGGAAAGGCGACTCGTTTTCTCCATCCACTATGTAGTTCATTATCCCACTGCTCGGTGAAGCTGCGACCAGCTATACCGGTCGCCATAGTCGGTACGAGAGATGCCGGTAGCATCGCGGTCTTCGCCCAGGGGCAGGTAGCGTTCCTCCGAATCCAGGTTCCCGCTGCTGTTCAGCATGGCGACGGTGGAACCGAGATGGTCGGTGACGAAGTAGAACAGGTTTCCGCTGGAGTCCCGCATCGCCACTCGTCCTCCCCCGCCGATGGTGTAGTAGCGGGTGATGGCTGGCTATCCTTCCGAAGCGTCGTACCAACCTAAAAACTCAACTCCAGAAAATCGACTGACATATCCGGTTGTAAGGTTCATAATGAAAATCTCATATTCCCAATCAGGGTAAGAGCCACTTTCCACAGTCCAGGCGGTAAAACCTCCGTTGAGTGACGGATAATTTTGGTTAGATACATAATCGCCTGCGAGACAGTAATCTCTTAATATGTTATCCTCCCAATCGTAGACGTAAAAAGGTGTATTCTCGTCCACATAAGTTATTGTATGCCAATGGGAACGGAAAAAACCGAGCACAGTGTTTTGCTGCCACATAGACCGGGTCCAGTTTAAAGGATCATCAATAACGACCTTATTCATGATTTGAGCATAGTTCAGTTCATCACCAATAGATGCGAACTCCAGATCTGTAGTAATGTTAAACCCATAGGACTGATCATCAACAATCGTCACTTTGCCGGTTGGGTCTATTTGCATAGCAAAACCTCTCCACAAATACCCATGGTCCACGTAAGATGTACTGCGGTCGCCAAAATTATTCCCTGGGAAAATGATCCGTTCAATATTGGTTTCATGATCCAAAAGAATAAATTGTGATTCCCAACTTCCGTTTTCAAGTCCATAATATTCGTCATAGAACACGGAATATATCTTTTGATCAACGGTGAACGTTCCCTCATACCATGCACTTTCTGATATTTGAGAGAAGACCCTCTGTTCCATGGTGAACGGATCGATAAGTGAATATGGCGTCTCATATTCGCCACCCCAACGTTGTAAAACAAGTATTTCATCAATAGAAAACCAAGAAGGGCTCAATGAAAGAGAATAAGGCGAATCATCCACTATTACGGCAATTGCCCATTGCTGCGATCCATCTAAAGCGCTTACCCAAATAGTAATCTCTCTAATATCATTCTCCAGCATCTCCCAGGAAATGAAAACGACCCATTGACCATCAGGGCTAATTTCAACATCGACATAGCGAAAGGGAACAACAGGGCTAATAACCGGGTTAGGATTTCCGCCAGATATGATCCCCAAACCCTCATAGGGGCCTTCAGGGTCTATTCTGACCATCATGCCGATATCGGAATCCATTCCTAGCTCTTCAAAGGGGATCTCTCGCTGCTCTGGGCATAGTTTCACCACATTCGGATGGATGTCGGATGGGGTGGGGGTAGCGGTCAGGGAGGGTGTGAGCGTTGGATGGAGGGGGGTGAATGTCCGGGTCGGGGATGGCGTTTCTGTTGGTGATAACGTCTCGGACTCTATCGGGGTGTTTGATGGCATTGGTGTAAGAGTTTCTCTAGCGCCAATGCAGGATGGTAAAAACATGACCAGGAATATCAGAATTCTTAGTAAACGTTTCACGGAAATCCTCCTCCAAAAATATATTCGCTACGCATAGAACGTATGCAACGTTTAACACTAAAGAAATAAGTTTCCAGATTGTACACCATTTTTTTATCTGATCGAATCGAGCTTGAGTGATTCGGCTTGAAATGACAAGTCAAAGATACGTATTTCGAAGTGTTTCTTTGAGAATTGTGACTAACATGGAGCGGCTCCAGATAGGGTACAATCTCTTTCAGACCCAAAATAAAATATTTTTCCACCGATTACATAAGAAGCAAAGAAGACTTGTGGAACTGGGTCATCACCAATTTCACCACTATCCCACCAGTATATTACAGGATTTCCAAGTTTATCGTAAACGATAGCGTCATCATATTTATTCATAAAGGCAGTGTCTAAAAATATCTTCCCTGTTTTTAGTGTGAAGTATCTGGATATAGTAGCATGCCCGATCCACTCATTAAAGCAGTTCCTATTTTTTAACACCAAGTCTCAGTGACACGAGTCTACACCATATATGTGGGTCTATTGTGTCCACAGAGTCCCTGACTGTCTTGACGTTATGGGTAAATGAGTGGATTCACCACTTTATACAGGGGGGCTTTGGTCAAATCGTGGTTCACCATAGCATTTAGACAGTCAGGGCCACAGAGTCTTATATATGGCGGTTGAATTGTA
>CBDUUP010000142.1:0-10135 GCA_965370435.1 uncultured Anaerolineales bacterium
TAGGCGTGTTGGTGATTTTTAGTCCCTTATTGGCTGTGCTTGTCGCCCTCGCGGCCATTCCGGAGCTTTATGCTCAGATAAAAATGGGGCGTCAAAGATATAGCCTCTCTTACAAAGTCTCTCCGGCCCAACGGCGGGCGGGGTATTATGGGGGCATCTTATCTGGAATCCATTCAGCCAAGGAGATTCGCCTCTTCGACCTGGCAAACTACCTGATGAAAAAGTGGGTTCATGCCTCCCAGAACCTTCAGAAAATTGACCGTGTTCAGGAATTTCGAGAGATGCGGTGGAAGTTATTTTTATCCGTATTTTCTAGCCTTTTCTCAGGTGGAACCTTTATCTTTGTGATCGCTCAGGGATTTACTGGAAATTTGAGTCTGGGGGATGTCACCTTGTATACCGGCGCTGTTGGAGGAGTTCGAGGTGCATTGTCATCCATAGTAATGGCTCTTTCGTTAATGAATGAAAGCATACTATTTTTTAGCCAATACAATCAGTTGCTTTCGCTGCCCCAGCCAATCCAAATTCCAGACCAGCCTCGTCAACTCCAACCCCTGAAATTGGGTATCGAAATACGCAACCTCTCCTTTCGCTATACAGAACAACATCCCTGGGTTCTGCGTAATGTCAATTTAACCATCCCTCATGGTCAATGTTTGGCCTTGGTGGGGAAAAACGGCGCCGGAAAAACCACCCTGGTCAAGTTGCTGACCCGCCTTTATGATCCCACCGAAGGAGAGATCCTTTGGGACAACACCGACATACGCGAATTTTCCCCCGTGGATCTGCGTCGCCGGATGGGGGCTATATTTCAGGACTTCGTGCGCTTTGACCTCACCGCCCAGGAGAATATCGGCTTTGGAGACGTGGAGCACATTGATGATTTACCTCGCATCCAAGAGGCGGCCAAAGACGCCGGAGTTCATGAACTTATCCAAGCCTTGCCTGAAGGCTACCAATCAATCCTTAGCCGTTGGCTGGTTGAAGATGATGTGGGGACAGACCTATCCTATGGCGAATGGCAGAAAATCGCCATTGCCCGAATGTTGATGCGAAAAGCCGAACTCCTTATTCTGGATGAGCCTACGGCCGCCCTCGATGCCCAGGCCGAGTTTGATATCTACAATCACTTTTCGAAGATGGTAACAGGGCGCACCAGCCTCTTGATCTCCCATCGTTTTAGTACCGTGCAAATGGCAGAGAAGATCGCAGTCCTTGAAAATGGGGGAATCATCGAACACGGTACTCATGAGGAGTTAATGTCTCTTAATGGAATATACGCAAAGCTGTACACCATGCAGACGGATAGGTATCAATGACCTCAATTCGCACAATAACACCCCAGCAACCTTCTATAAAGGGCTAAATGGTTTTGCCTTGGAGGGCAGGCTTTACCGCCGTCGTCCTCTCCCGCTGACCAGCATCACATAATACAGCAGCGTCATCACCGCAGAGACCAGGGCGGCCACGTAGGTGAGCGCCGCCGCGTTGAGAACCGCGTTCACCCCGCGCTGCTCCTCCTCGCCCATGATGATGCCCGACTCGGTGAGCATTGCCTTGGCCCTCGCCGAGGCGTTCAATTCCACCGGTATGGTCGCCAAGGCGAATACCGCGCCCAGAGAGAACACCGCCACGCCCACCCAGGCGACTTCGATCATGCTGAAGATTAACCCCACAAAGATCAAGATCCAACCCAGATAGGAGCCAATATTGACTGCCGGGACCAACGCGGTCCGCAGAGTCAAGGCGAAGTAGCCATCCTTATCTTGTTGGGCGTGGCCCAATTCGTGGGCCGCTATAGCCAGGGATGCAACCGAGTTGCCCCGTCCCACGCCAGGGGAGAGTCGCAGCGTCTTGCTGCGGGTGTCGTAATGGTCGCCCAGGTTGCGGGGGGTCTCTTCCAGGCTCACGTCATGCAGCCCGCTGGTTCGGATCAAGCGCTCAGCAGCCTCTGTGCCGGTGAGGTTGTTTATATTGCGCACCTTGCTCCATTTATTATACGTCGACTTGACGTACCATTGCGCTGCCAGCATGAGGATAAAGGCCGGAGCCATAAACAGAAAGTATGTGGGGTCGAAATAAAACATCATTCACCTTCTTGCGAATTGATCCTACTTGATTATTGTATGTTCCAATTGTACATGATGGATGTAAATTTCATGTTAACGTAACTTATTGGTCTAACAAGATCTCAATCGCCTTATCCAATTGCGGGTCTCGCCCGGCGATCATGTCTTCCTCAGTGAAGGGAACTTCGTAATCCGGGGTGATTCCGACCCCGTGAATGTGGCGTTCGTCGGGGGTCAGCCAGCGGGCCACCGTGACCCGTATAGCGCCGCCATCCGACAAAGGCCATTGCTGCTGAACCGAACCTTTGCCAAAAGTCAACGTGCCGACCAGTGTGCCCCGCTCGTAATCTTGCACCGCCCCGGCCAAGATCTCTGAGGCGGAAGCCGTGCCACCATTGACTAACACCACCAAAGGGATATCGGTCGCCAGACCACCCTCCTGCGCGTTATAGACGTCCTGCGTCCCATCCCCATACTGTTCGTACATGAGAACGTCCTCCCCAATGAATTCGGAGGTGATCTGGATGGCAACCTGCAGCCAACCGCCGCCGTTCCCCCGCAAATCCAGGATCAAACCGTCAGGGTCTTGGGAGAGCAAGTCTTCCAGGGCGGCCCGAAGTTGGTCGGTGGCTTTATCCCCAAAGTTGAACAATTGAACGTAAGCGATATTGTCTTCCAGCATCTCATATTCCACGGCCGGGATGGTGATAGTCCCGCGGGTGACTTCTACGTCGAAAGGTTCGGCAACCCCCTCCCTTTGGATTGTGAGGACCACAACAGACCCGGCCGGGCCAAGCACTTGCTGGATGACCAGATCGCCGTCCACCCCCGTCATGTCCTCTCCGTCCACCGCAATGATCAGGTCCCCCGGCTGCAATCCGACTTCCTCCGCCGGTGACCCCGGGATGGGGCTTATGATGGCGAGATAATCGCCGGTAGGATCTACCCAGGCCCCGATCCCTTCGTACTCGCCGGAGATGTTAGCCGTGGATTGTTGGTATTCACGCGGAGTGAAGTAGCGAGTGTGCTGGTCGCCCAGGGTTGCCAGCATCCCATTGATCGCTCCCTGCACCAGCAATATGTCGTTAATTGCCGGTTCCTCGTATTCTGTATGGATCAAGTCCCAGGTGTGCCAGAAAGGGGCGAACAGTTCCTGAATATCCTCAGGAGTGCCGCCTTCACTGGCAGGCTCCATGAGAGCATCTTCCAGGGCGTTCAACTCCGGCGAGTCTGCGGTTTGCTCGTCAACCGCCTCCAGCATCCCATTCACGGCCCCCTGCATCAATGCCTCGTCGTCGACGGGCTGGTCAACGTAACTCGTGTGGACCAACTCCCAGACTTCCCAGAATGGAGTGAAGATAAGTTCCAGGCCATTTGGGGTGCCTGCATCGTTGGATACTTCTTCAATTGTGGGGAGGTCATCGTTCTGGTCAATGAGTCGGTTGCCAAGGAATATCCCTACTGAAAAAACAGCCACCAGCAGGATGATGGCAAGTATGCCGCCGGCAACAGCCAGCGCGATGGTCTTGGGTTTCATTCGTTGCTCCTGAATAGCATATTGTAAACGCGCTATATAGAGTACCATAGGTTGATTAGAAGAATATAAGTAATCGGCGCGCCATTTTGCTCCCAGACAGATTCGATTTTTGATTGTATAATCTGTCAAAATGGAGAGAACGCAATAGACATTTTGCTTTTCAGTTCGGATGCGTTAAACTGCGTACACTATCAATATTTCATGAGGCTGCAAAAATCAGGAAGGCTATTCTGATGGAAAACGGAAAGATTGCCATTCGCTTGGATAATTTGAGCAAAACCTTTGGGAGGCGAAAAAAGGCCGTTCAGGCAGTGCGAAACTTAAGCTTGATCGTTGAATCTGGACAGGTGTTTGGCTTTTTAGGTCCCAATGGGGCGGGTAAAAGCACAACCATCCGCATTTTGATGGATTTGATCCGGCCATCGGCAGGCGAGGTGCAAATATACGGCCGTTCTCCTCAACAAGATCACACAATTTTACACCGCGTCGGCGCATTGATCGAAAGATCTGCTTTTTATGACTTCCTGACCGGCCGCAAAAATCTGGAAGTGTTGGCAAAAACCAGCGGATGGCAAAACCCTGACCGTATTCAATCTTTGCTGGAGCAAGTTGGCATGGCCGACCGCGCGGATAGACCCGTGGGCGGTTATTCTACCGGCATGAAACAACGCCTGGGCATTGCCGCCGCCTTGCTCAATGATCCTGAATTGCTCATTCTAGACGAGCCTACCAATGGATTAGACCCGACCGGCATGAAAGAAGTTCGCACACTTATTCGTGATCTGGTCGATAATCATGGCAAAACGGTCTTTCTTTCTAGCCATTTATTGAGCGAAATTGAACAGATGTGTGACCGCGTTGCCATTATTGATCACGGTCGCCTGGTTCAAGAAGGTAGTGTTGCTGAATTATTATCTACCCAATCTCACATTCTGATTGAAGCGGAGCCAATTGACAAAGCCATCCAACTCCTGCAATCAAATTGGTCTATTAACCAACTCGACACAGCCATCATCGTAGATGCGGCTCGAAAAGATGTCCCCGGTATTGTGAGCCAATTAACCGCTCATGACATCGCCGTATATCAGGTGATAATACAACACCAAAGTTTAGAAGATTTCTTCATTTCAGCGACAGGAAATGAGGAGGGCGTTGACAATGGCTGATGCATTAAGTTTGTTTCGAGCTGAATGGCAAAAAATTGTGGGAAATGCGCGGGCAGTTTCATTTTTGATCTGGATCTATCCGATAACAGCGCTCATCATCGTCTTGTTGATCAATACAGTGGGTATTTTGGTGTCTGATTTCACCCGTGATCAATTCTTGGCAAATCCCCCTTTGTGGACCCAACGGCTGGTTGATATATGGGCGGTTTTCAACCATTTTCCCAACAACATGTTTATCCGAATGCCATTTCTTGCGTTCACGGCTGTTCTCTTTGCGGGGGAATATCAATGGGGAACCTGGAAAAACATTGTCCCTCGTCACCGGCGTTCTGCTCTCATTTTGACAAAATTTATGGCATTGGGTGTCTTAATTATCGTTGCCTTGACATTAACCTCTCTGGTTTGGTGGGCGGGAGGCTGGTTGCAAACACGTCTCGTGGGTATTCCATATGGCCCAGAACTTAACAGTGGGGTGCTGGCAAATTTTAGTCGGGTATATTTGTTGGATACAGCCCTTACTTTTTTGGCTACACTTATTGTTGCCGCCTATGCCGCCCTGTTTGCTATGGCCTCCCGTTCCATTCTGGCCAGCCTAATGTTAGGCATCGGCATCGGGATTGTAGAAGCTGCATCTCCCCTCATGCTATTCGGATTAGGGCTAATATTTGACCGGCCTCATCTCATCAATCTGTATGTCGCCACGCCTTCTTACAATCTGACAAATATCAGTTCTTGGATAAATGAAGGCATTGGTTCAGGTATAGGAGTATTGCCCGGATTTACAACTGTTCTCAGCTTACCTCAATCTATTTTGATAATTGGCTTTTGGGTGGCAGGATTAGTGATGATAACGGCCGTACTATTCCAACGTCAAGACATTACGTCGTAGAACTTATTGCCCTCCAAGGATATTGCTGATTCAATTTCCCCGCTTATTCTTCCTCATCTTCAAGCTGCTCTTCATCCTCATTCCCCTCCCCTCTGATTTTTGCTGTCAGCCTGGCTAACTCGGCCAGGTCGTCATCTTCACTTTCCCAGGGATTGCGGATACGCTTCGAAACGCGTTGGAAGCCCTTGATCGTGCCTCGATACCAACTTGTCCGCCTGACCATTCGATAGTATACGGCCACGTGAAGAAATACCACCGCCCCAATGGTCAGCAGGATGACGATGAGCGCTTTACCGGTCAGCATACCTCTATCCTATCCATCACTCAGCCTGTTTTCCCATTCGTTCAATCACCTGGGGCAGTTCCTTGATATTCGTGATGTGGGCATGAGCGGTGTTATTTGATGGTGAATCCCCGACCAAGACCGTATAGAACCCCATTTGGCGGGCTTTTTTCAGTGTCTGAAGCAAATCGTCTGCCAGTAAACAACGTTCGGGATCGCTTTCCCCGGCGATCTTCATCGCCCGCCGGAACGCTTCCGGATTGGGCTTGCAGTAATACTCCATCGCCACCACATCTATCACCCCCTCGAAACACGCCCTCACCCCCAGCGCCTCCATGACCCGTTTGGCATGGCCCGCGTTGGCGTTGGTGAAGATGTATAGTTTTTGCGGGAGGCTGTCAAGTGTGGCGCGTAAGGCTGGATCAGGGTTGAGGTAGTCACCGAGGGGGATATCGTGAACGTACTCCATATAATCCAGAGCGTCAACGTCGTGATGAGTTTGCAGTCCGCGCAAGGTAGTGCCATAATTCTGGAAATATTCCGCCCTCAGCGCTGGGATTTCATCCTCCCGCATCCCCATCACTTCGTGCATATATTTATCTATCCGTACCCGCACCGCTTTCCAGATCCCATTTCCATGCGAGTAGAGGGTATCGTCGAGGTCAATAAAAAGAGTGCTGAATTTCATGGCGTGAGTATACCAGAAAGAGCGATGTCGCCGCAATCATCTTTAGGAGTCGAGGCTTTAGCCGGGTCGCTTTCACCAGTCCCTCCGGCTGAAGACTCGACTCCTTTGCGCCCAACCCCGAACCTGTAAGATATTTATTATTGTTTTTGCTTTTCTCTCTAAGCGAAGCGGCGTACTCTGTGTCTCTGTGGTGAATTTTTAAGGTAAAATCTATTCATTCATTTCCTCATCGGAGAACCGCCCATGTCCAACACCCTCACCGCCCCAGAACCCACCTTCGGGAACATCACCCTGCCGCGCACCACCCTTCACTATGTGAAATGCGGCCAGGGGCCGCCGCTTATCATCGTCCCAGCCGCAGTTTCACTGATAAGCCAATGGACGCCTCTGGCCCAATTCATGGGGCAGCGGTACACTTCCTATTTCTTCGAACTGCCTGGACACGGCGGCTCCACCCCCTACCCGGAGAAATTCAACAGCAGCATGGTGCCGCTGACAGTGGAGGCCTTCGTAAATAAATTGGGTTTCGACACTTTCAATTTGATGGGCTTCTCCTTTGGGGGCTTGCTTGCGCTGCGAACCCTGGACTACTTGCAAGACCGGATCGAAAATGTCATCCTCCTTTCTCCTTGTGTGTCAAAACGGGCAATTCTGTATTCTCGCCCTCGTCAATGGCTCTTCCGGCAGATTGTCACCGCCATGAAAGTGCCCAGGATCCAACATGGGGCGAGACGGATCATGGACATGAAAAGCCTGGAAAACATTCTCATCTACGCCATTAGCAAAGCCAGCAAAGTCGAGATGTCCATTCTAGAGGGCAAGAACGCGCTGTCTATCCCTATCCCGACAATGGATGTTATGGGGCACACCCTGACGGAGATCTTCAGCCTGGAATTCAACTCCGCCTCAAAGCCTTTTTCTCAGAAATGTTTTTTTGGTATGTCAATCTACGACGACTTATTGGATTTCGATGTAACTATCGAAATCGTCCGCGATCACTTCTCATCCCTCACCACCCAGAAGTTTTACCTCCCCTACCACCAACCGCCCCATGCCCCGACATTCGAATGGCTGATGGAAGAGTTTGGGCAGTTCCTGCACATGCTGGATTAGGATACGGATGGGCAGATGAACAAGTAGGCAGGTAAACACGGAAGCAAAGAACAGGGATAGCTCTCCCTGTCCACGCCATATTTTTATCCTTGAACTCTAATTATGTGCGCCCCAAAGAGAATTTTTGTTTTTGCTTTTCTCTCTAAGCGAAGCGGCGTACTCTGTGTCTCTGTGGTGAAATGTTTGTGTAAATTTTTATAATCCCCAACTCCCCTCGCCGCTCACCCGTATATCCCTCCGCATGAAAAGCCGCCAGGCAAGCAGGACCAACACCGCCGACACCGCCAGCAATCCCCCCAGCCACGACCAATTCAAAGCAGTGATCGCATCCCCGCCCTGGAAGAAGTGCAGCGGGGTATACTCCATAATTGTCTTCAGGTTTTCGTTCAGGTTTGCCATTCCGTTCAGAAGAAAGTTAGCGAACAGCAATCCCAAAGAGAGCATTCCCGCCGTCCGCGCCGACGGCATGAACATGCTGAACAGCAATCCCAGAGAACTGAATAGGAGAAGTATCATAAAGAGGGGGAGGAAGGACTGAAGCAATCCAACCCCGCTGACATTCAAATCAAAGCTGCTCGTCGAACCGAACAGCCCCAACCATGCAGCCAGCATCACTACCGCTAGCGCAGCCACAAATCCCAACACTCGCCCCCAGAAGAGCGAAGACCGGCTGATTGGCAGAGAGATCACCAGATCCAAGACCCCCTCTTCCTCATGCCTCCCCAAAAGCCCCGCCCCGGCGCTGATAACAAATAAACCCACCACCAACGGCATGATGGGGTAATATTCAACGTCCAAATAACCCTCAAGCGTGTTCATCGCGCTGAAATCGCCAAAGAAAGCCATGATCTCAGGGGGATAATTCTCCACCAGCGGCATCAGTTTATCAAAATCCTTCTGGATGAAGGGGAAAAAACTCGCCGCCAACCAGCCCCAGAGAAACAACATAATTCCCCAACTGGTGATTCGGCCCAACATCCGACGCAGGGTGTGTTTGAATTCGGCTAGCATGACGGCGGGTCTCCTAGTTATCGGCCTGTGGGCCAGGGTATCGTCCAAGTATACCGGAAGGAGGCGTTTCTGAACACCCATATTTTATGGGGGTTTAAAATAAAATTAGGTCGGACTAAATCCGACCTAATTCCGTTACATTAGGGTAAAGAAGGGATTATTCTTTCGCTGTTTTGGCTTTACCCAGGAAGGGCAGTCGCCAGCCTCCCTCGCCGCCCACACGGATCTCCCGGCGTTGGAACAACACCCATCCAAGCAGGGCAAAGAGGGCGGAGAAGCCCAATAGATAACCCAGCCATCCCCAGTTGAGGCCGTTGATCGCATCCGCGCCTTGATGGAAATAAAAGGGGGATAGCTCGTAGATCGGCTTCAGACTCTCGTTGATATTGGACATCCCTAACAGGAGGAAGTTGCCAACCAAAACTACGCTGGAAACTCCTACCGCGAACTGCCCCGATGGCAGCAGCATGCTTAGAAGCAAGGACAAAGTCCCAAAAAAAGCCAGGAAACCGAACAATGGGATGAAAGCCGTAAGCAGCTCCACGGCTCCCAGGTCTAGACCGGAGCTTTTTGCAGGGAGGACCCAACTGATCCAGCTTATCAGCAGGATCGCTGCCGTTGCCGTTAGGAAGCCCAACAAGCGGCCCCAGTAAAGCCCCGTCCGGCTTACCGGATGGGCTGCCACCAGGTCCAGGATACCTTTTTCCTCGTCACCCACCAGCAGTTTGGCGCATGCGGAGATGGCAAAGAATCCTATGATCAAGGTCATGAAAGTGAAGAAGTAGGTGTCGATGTAACCGATGGGCGAGGTGAATTCTTCAATGCTGGGCATGAAGGCCAGGATCTCGGCGGGGTATAGTTCCAGCATTTCTGTGAATTGATCTCCCATTTCTGCGATCGAACTGTAGAAAAATGCCATCATCAAACCGTACAGGAATAATCCCGTCCCCCAGCCGATGATCGTGCCGCGCATGCGGCGCAATGAGTGTTTGAATTCAGCAAACATGTTAGTTTTTCTCCTTGTCATCGCCCTTGTAGTAGGTCAGGAAGATTTCTTCCAGGGAAGGGCGTTCAATGTCAAAGTCGCTGACGGGGAAGGCGGCCAGGCCCTTTATCAGGCCGTCCATGTCGCCTTCGACTTGTAAGTATGCGCTCAGGCCATCGCTCTTTTCCAGCAGGGTGATCCCTGCCGCGTTGTTCAGCGGTGTGGGGTCAACGTTCTCTTTGAAGCGCACCCGCACCCGGCGAATATCCATGCTTGTGAGTTGGCTCGGTTCCGCCTCCTCGATGATGACGCCCTCACGGATGATGGCGACTCTTTCGGCTAACTGCTCGACCTCGCTGATGATGTGGGAGGAGAAGAAAACCGTAGTCCCCTC
>CBDUUP010000143.1:0-10109 GCA_965370435.1 uncultured Anaerolineales bacterium
GAGCTATGGGGCCATTTGAAAAACGCCGCCCAAGCGCACTCGCCGGGACTGGCCCCCGCCCAGGGTTGGGAGGAAGCCCTCATCGTAGCCGGTTGGCCGGTGCCTATCGAAGATCAAGACGGGGAAGAGGAGGCCATCCGGGATTTCACTCTGGTGCGGGAGGTAGTGCGGGCTATCCGCAACCTGCGAGCCGAGAAGGGCGTGAAGGCCGGGCTGCGAATCCCAGCCACGCTGGTCGGGGGTGAACAGACCGCCATGCTCAAGAGCCAATCCGCCGCCATCGCCCAATTGGCCCGGCTCGACCCGGAGAATTTGACCCTCACCGCCGCTCTGGACGAGAAGCCGGAAGGCAGCGTCGCCGTGGTGGTCGGCCCGGTGGAGATCTACTTGCCCCTGTCCGAGATGGTGGACCCCGCCGAGGAACGGGCGCGTTTGGAGAAAGACTTGGCCGAAGCTCAAGGCCAGATCGAGCGGCTGGAGAAGCAGTTGGCCGGGCCTTTCGCCGAGAAAGCGCCGCCGGAGGTTGTGCAGAAGGAGCGGGATAGGCTGGCCGGGTTCAAGGAGACTGCGGAGAAGATCGAGGCGCAGTTGGAGGCGTTGGGATAGAATTGGACGCGGATGAACGCTGATTTGCGCTGATTTATTTTGTATGGTAAATGGAGTGATGACAAAATGAAAAAGAAATCTCTGGGTGTATTGGCCCTACTGTTAATTGGATTTTTCGGGATATTCACCTTCTCTGCGCAGGCTATGCCCGCGGATCAAGGCGATGAATTCACTTCTATAGAACATCCCACCTTCGGGACGTTGTTTTATCCTGAGGATTGGCGAATCATGGATGATACCGCTATTGCCTTCTCTCTTGAAAGCCCAGATGAACTTTCGATCATGGGATGGCTGATTTGGGACCAAGAGGACGGACCTTGGGACACACCGGACGATCTGATAGACTCCTACTTCGAGAACGAAGGCGTGAGTCCCACGCCCTTGGCCGACAGGATGCTCTGCGGGGTGGATGGGCGGGAGAGTCAGGCGGTCTACGAGAACGGGGCGAGGGAATATGTAATGGTCGCCTCCCTACCGGAGAACCCGGACCAATACGTGATGTTCTACTTGCTCACTGGCCTGGAGCCGCCCGACCCAGCGGTGGAACAATACACCACCGCGGCCAATCTATGCTTATTCCCCGGCGTGGAGATCGAGGCGACCCCATCCGAGCCGCCCCCGCCCACCCTCACCCCCACCCTACCCCCGGAGGCCCAGACCACCCTCCCAGCCGAGTCCACTCAGCCCCCTCCGCCGCCCGGCGGCCAAGAGCCTACCTCCGCGCCCGGCGACATCTCCGACCTCTCCCAAACCTTGATCGAATACCTGAAAGACCCAGCTATTTGCACGCCGGTGGTGGGCGGCGTCATCATCGTCGTGATCGGGTTCTGGTTGTTCAGCAGGCGATCTAGAAGGTCGCGTCGGGAATAAACACAACGCGTTATTCCCTGAATCAAGGAGCGTTTTCATCTCTCGCCTCGCGCCTGCTAGCGAACAAAGACCGGATATAATTTCCAGTTGAGGTCAATATGAACAAAGAAAACTTAATCCGGAGACTGAAGTCAACCAACGCTCTGGTATTGGGTATCTTTATACTCCTTTCAATAGTATTTACATGGCCGCTATTAATCAATTTTGGCAATATGGTCATAGGCCCATTCATAGCCGACAACCTGGAATACGTATGGAAATTGTGGTGGGTTGAACATTCGATAATTGATCTGGGCCAATCCCCAAACCTATTTCCAGATGCATATGCTCCTTATGGATATTTACTAACCTACGGCGAAACAACCCCGCTGCACACCTATCTCGGTATCCCCCTAACGGCCACCCTCGGCCCTGTCATTACCTATAATCTTTTCATCCTGGTGTCATTTGTATTGAGTGGATATTTTACATACCTATTTGTAAAGGAGCTTACGGGGAGTAAACCTGCTGGCCTAATGGCAGGCGTTGTGTTCGCATTCAGTCCCTATCGAATGGCGCGTGCTGCGGGCCACCTGCCTCTAATAGATACGCAATGGATACCTATTTTCATGTTATTTCTAGGCCGCTTTGCCCGTCATTCAAAACCCAAGGACGCCGCGCTCACCGGAATCTTCTTTGCAGCCAGCGCTCTTTCGAGTTGGTATTACGGTTTGATGCTGGCAATTCTAACGCCCTTCTATTTTTTCGCTCTTACCAAAGGTAGCTGGCAAACCGAAAATTTAAAAAAGCGTATCAGAGGCGGGATTGTTTTTGCACTCGTGGGGCTGCTTCTGATTCTGCCCTTTTTTATGCCCTACATACAGACTCTGCAAAGCGGCAACTCCCAGGTTTCCCTAGATGAAACTGTCTTCTGGTCGGCAAACCTGAACGATTACTTCACTCCCAATCCACGCCATTTCTTATGGGGAAGCTGGGTGCAAAATAACCTCAACCCCTACCCGTACGAAGACGGCATTCCTTTCGAATTCATCCTGGGTTGGGGGATAATATCCAGCGTCCTGGCTCTCTATGGATGGCGGCGCGGGCGTAACCTCGCCGGAAAGGGTTGGGGATGGTGGATAACTATCGCTTTCATCCTAAGTCTAGGGCCAGCGCTCAAGGTATTCAACACCGTTGTCACCCTGCCTGCCCCGGAATTCATTGCCAATGGATTTAACGGGATTCTGAACTGGCTGGGGCAACACTCGTTCGCTCACGAATCATTTTCCTTTGGCAGCGATAGTTCTGTGGCAATCCCCTTGCCGGGTCTGCTATTGCGTTGGTTTGTTCCTGGCGCAGCAGGCATGCGCGCCTGGGGGAGATTCGCCATCTTTGCCACGCTGGGAATAGCTACACTGGCAGGCGCAGGCACGGCGGCCTTCCTCAAAGACGAGGTGGAAATAAAGCCAACTCAATATCCAAGATTCCGCCGTTGGGCGGTGACTGCGCTGATGGCTGGGCTGGTACTCTTTGAGTTTTATATCGGACCCCAAAAACTGATCGCCACAGAACCGCGCCCCGTAGATAGATGGCTGGCAGCCTATCCCGAGCAAGTGATCATTATCCAGCTTCCAGTTCAGGTAGCGCTCAGCGGCCCGCAGATGTATTACACCATGCATCATGGACAGAGAATAGCCAGCGGGTACGGCACCTATTTCCCCATCCTCTTTGAAGATAATTACCCTGAGCTTGAAGAATTCCCATCCGACCAGGCTTTGGATACCTTGTCCAATTGGGGCAGGGACGTCTCGCCAAACGATTATGGCGTAACGCTCATTTTAATTGATGAAAGCCACGTGCCCGCCGACGACCCGCTTTGGTCTGCTATCAAGGCGCAAGATAGGCTACAATTAGAAACTATTTTAGATGGCGTCCACGTTTACGTCATCCTGCATTAGCAAATTTAATCTAGACGAACCCAGATCAACTCTTTTTTTGAGGAGAAAAACATGCCCGGTGTGATTGACCCTGAAACCATGTACGCCGACGACCTGCCCGGAATCTGGTCTCCGGTGCAGTGGGAGATGACCGACGAGGAGCGCATCAAGGAAGTGGAGAAACAAGCCACCGCCAGCCTGCTCTGGGCGGTCAACGTCCCGGAAGCCATCCTGCGCCTGCTGCTCAAAGAGACCGCCATCGAGCGAGTCTACAAGCCGCCCAAAGGTTTCGACCCCGACATGCAGGGTGACTGGATGAAAGACTTGATCACCTTCGCTTTCAAGCGCCCCATCAAATTGGTAGAAGTAGACCGGGAGCCGAATTCCACCTACGTCGAGTTTGACTTTGGCGAGGTAGGCGCCTGGTCCATCGAGATCGAACCAGAGAAGATCACCATCGAACGAGTTTGAGGAAAAGGGGAAGGGTAGGTAATACTCTTCCCTCCCTGGAGGTCTACCACACGATTGCTTAGGGGTCTTATGGGGTAGACACACCAAGACGACCCACCGGGTCGTCTCTACGAGCTTTCGGATTCCTCGCCCTCATCTTTTAAAAATCTTTTCTGCCACTCATACAACTTATTCAACGCCTCAATCGGGGATAACGCGTTCATATCAATTTCTCCCAATTCATCCAACAGCGGATTCGTCTGCGGGAACAGCGCCATTTGCTTGGCCGCGTCGGGATCAATGCGAACCGCCTGCCCGGAGGAGGATTCCAGGCTGGAGAGGATTTCCCCGGCGCGCTGGACGACGGGGCCGGGGAGTCCGGCCAGTTGGCCGACGTGGATGCCGTAGGAGCGGTCCGCGCCGCCGGGGACGATCTTGTGCAGGAAGACGACTTTGGCGTCGGCCTCGCTGACGGCGACGTTGTAATTGCGCACGCCGGGCAGCAGGTCGGCCAGTTGGGTGAGTTCGTGGTAATGGGTGGCGAAGAGGGTCTTGGCGCGCAGGTCGGGGTGGTTGTGGATGTATTCTATGGTCGCCCAGGCGATGGAGACGCCGTCGTAGGTGCTGGTTCCCCGCCCGATCTCGTCCAGCACCAGCAGGCTGCGGGGCGTGGCGTGGTGGAGGATGTTGGCAGTCTCCACCATCTCGACCATGAAGGTGGACTTCCCGGCGTGAATTTCGTCCTGAGCGCCGATGCGGGTGAAGATGCGGTCCACCAGACCGAGGCGGGCCGAGGCGGCGGGGACGTAGCTGCCCATCTGGGCCATCAGGGCGATCAAGGCCACCTGGCGCAGATAAGTGGATTTGCCGCTCATGTTCGGCCCGGTGATGATCCGCACCCGTTCGCCTTCCTCGAAAGTGGTGTCGTTGGGGACGAAGCGAGTCGTCTCCAGAGTGCGCTCCACCACTGGATGGCGGCCGTCGCGCAGGTCTAACACATCTTCCTCGACCACCTCCGGACGGACGTAGCCCTCAATGGCAGCGGTCTCGGCCAGGGCGGAGAGCACGTCAAGGTGGGCCAACGCCCGTGCCGTGGAAAGCAGCCGCTTGGTGGAACTGGCGATCCGGGCGCAGACCTCTCGGAAGAGGCGGCCCTCGATTTCCCGGATGCGCTCCTCGGCGTTGAGCACCTGGGCCTCGTACTCCTTCATCTCCGGGGTGATGTACCGCTCGGCGTTGACCAGGGTCTGCTTGCGAATGTAATTCTCCGGGACCAACTCTGTGTTGGTCTTGGTGACCTCGATGTAATAACCGAAGACCTTGTTGTAGCCCACTTTGAGCGACTTGATGCCGGTGCGTTCGCGCTCGGTGCCTTCTAGATTAGCGATCCATTCACGGGCGCCGCGGGAGGCCTCCAGCACGCCATCCAGCTCCGCCGAGAAGCCGGGGCGGATCACGCCGATCTTTTGCAGCGTGGCGGGCGGGTCATCGGTGAGGGCTGAATCGAGGAAGCTCAGTTCCTCGGCGCAGGGGTCCAGGGCGCCCAAGAGCGATTCCAGCGGGCCGTCGCCCTCCGGGAGCAGGGCGCGCAGGTCAGGGAGCAGGCGCAGGGTGTCCTGCATGGCGGCCAGGTCACGGGGCAGGGCGACGCCGCTCACGATGCGGTTGGTCAGGCGTTCCAGGTCGTTCAGGGGCTTGAGGGATTCTCGTATCTCAGCCCGGAGCAGGCCGCCGTCAAAGAAGAAAGCGACGCCATCCTGCCGCGAGTGGATGCGGGCCACGTCGAGCAAAGGCTTGCTCACCCACTGGCGGATCAAACGCCGTCCCATGGGCGTCACGGTGCGGTCGAGCGATCCCAGCAGCGAACCATGCACGGTACCGGCCCGGATGGTCTCGGTGAGTTCCAGGTTGCGGCGGGTGGCGGCGTCCAGGGTCATGAACTCGTCCAGGCTGTAGGCGCTCAGGCCGAAGAGCAGTTTGAGAGCCGAGGGCTGGGTCTCACCAAGATATTGGACGATGCCCCCGGCGGCGCGAATTGCCAGCGGCTTGCCCCCCATCCCGAAACCGTCCAGCGAACCGGCCTCGAAATGCTTGAGCAGGGCCTCCTCGCAGCGTCCCGGCTCGAATCGCCAGGCGGGCCAGGCGGTGACGTAGCCCGGCAGGCCGTTATCCTCCAGAGAGAGAACGTCGGGGAGCAGAATCTCGGCGGGATGCAGGCGGATCAACTCGGCGCGCACCGCGCCCATTGGGTCTTTCCCCATCAACTCGGTGGCAGCGAACTCGCCGGTAGTGATGTCCACGTAGGCGACCCCGGCGCGGTTCTCGTCCATCACCACGCAGGCCAAATAATTGTTGGCATCGCCGGGGAGCAAGCCCGGCTCCACGATGGTCCCCGGCGTGACCACGCGAACCACCTTGCGGGGCATCAGGCCCTTGACGGGTTCGGTCCCCACCTGGTCGCAGATGGCGACATGGTAGCCCTTCTCGATCAGGCGAGCCATGTAGTTCTCCAGGGCGTGATGGGGGATTCCGGCCATAGGGATCCGCGACCCCTTCGCCACGTTGCGGGAGGTGAGGACGATATCCAACACACGAGCCGCGATCTCGGCGTCCTCGTCGAAGGTCTCGTAGAAGTCGCCCAGACGGAAGAACAGTATCGCGTCCGGGTATTGGCTTTTGATTTCGAGGTATTGCTTACGTATGGGGGTCACACCACTCTTCTTTGCCATGTACACATTCTAAAGCGTGGGGAGAGATTCGGCAAGGTGAATCCCAGACGCGTTTTCGGCTTTGTGGTTTAATTGGGGAGAGTGTAATTCGCAAACTAGCCAACCGAATGAATTTCTATTCCTGCTATGAATGGCCCACAAACAAAAACTTTCACCACAGAGACACAGAGAGCGCAGAGTTTTTTGTTTTCTCAGTGGACTCTGTGTCTCTGTGGTGAGATGTTTGAATCTTTACATTCCTCCAAGATCAAAATAAAGAGTCTGCTATGACATTCGAATATATCACCCCTTTGATCCAACCCAACAACACCAAGATCGTCCTGCTCCTGGTGGACGGTCTAGGCGGGCTGCCTATCGAACCGGGCGGCCCCACCGAGCTGGAAGCCGCCCACACGCCAAACATGGACCGTCTGGCGGCTGGAGGTTCGTTGGGACGCACCATCCCCATCCGGCGGGGGATAACGCCCGGCTCCGGCCCAGCGCATTTGGCGCTGTTCGGCTATGATCCGCTCAAGTATGTTGTGGGGCGCGGCGCGCTGGAGGCCGCCGGTGTGGGGTTGGAAGTACGCCCCGGCGACGTGGTGGCGCGGGCTAATTTCTGCACCCTGGACGCGGACGGCAACATCACCGACCGCCGGGCTGGACGCATCAGCAGCGCCGACTCCGCCCCCCTGATCGCGCGCCTGCAAGAGGTTCAAATCCCCAGCGTGGAAACCGAGGTGCGCCAACTGCTTGATTACCGCTTCGCGGTGGCGATGCGCGGCGAAGGCCTGAGTCCAGAGATCGAGGACACCGACCCCCAACAAACCGGCGTTCCGCCCCTCCCGGCAGTAGCGCGTGACCCGGGCTCCGAACGAGCCGCCGATCTCTTCAACCAATGGTCGGCTGCCGCCCGGCAAGCCCTGGCCGATCAACCCCGCGCCAACGGCATGACCCTGCGGGGTTTCAGCGCCGACCCGGATTTGCCTCAGTTCAAGGACGTATTTGGCTTGAAGGCGGCTTGTGTGGCCGTTTATCCCATGTACCGGGGCGTCTCCAAGCTGGTCGGCATGGAAGTGATTGAATTCGAGGGTGATAAGCCGGAGGATGAGTTCGCTGCTACTGCCGACAACTGGGAGAACTACGACTTTTTCTTCATCCACATCAAGAAGACCGACAGCAAGGGCGAGGATGGCGACTTCGAGGGCAAGGTCAAGATCATCGAGGGCATGGACAAAACTCTACCTGCATTGCTGGATTTACAGCCCGATGTCCTGATGATCACCGGCGACCATTCCACCCCGGCCAAACTGCGCTCGCACACCTGGCATCCGGTACCCTTCCTGCTGCACGCCCCCGCCGCCATCCTGCCCGATGACCAGACCGCCTTCGGAGAACGGACTTGCCTCCACGGCGGGCTGGGGACTTTCCCGGCCACCGATGCCATGCCGTTGGCCCTCGCTCACGCCGGGAGGCTAGAAAAGTTTGGAGCCTAAAAACCCAAATCATCCCGCAGGATTGGCCGAAATATTAATATTCTCCACCTGCGAGAGATTCAACACAACAAAACATTCAGAAATATTCATTCGTCTAAACATTGCCTAGCGACGAAAAATGTTATAAAATCATAGGGATCGATACAATTGAGTACGTTTGACCATCGCCTCCGAAGCCGCTCGGACGCTGAGAAGTATCCCAGTTTGCCAATACGTGATCGTCATTACGCAAAATCTATTGCAAAGGAGAAAGAAACCCGCCAATACTATAAATCATCCCACGCTTGCTCCCCCTATTCACGATTTCATTCAAGCACATCGGAGAAGAAAAGACCATGTCGAAGACAAGAAGTATTTTGATAATTTGCGCGCTGTTCATAGTTCTGTCAGCGTGCGGGGACAGCGGGCCAAGCGCAGAAGAGCTAATGGGGACCTATATGGCCCTAACGGATACCGCTTTCCCGACACCCAATCTCACCGCAACCTCGCAGGCCAGCCAGGAAGCCCAATGGCAAACCGAGACCCAATCCGCCCTGGACGCCCAGGCTACTGCCGAAGCAGAAATCATCCATGCAACCGAAACCATGTCCGCAATAAAGGCTGCGACCAGCAATGCCAGACGAACTGAGTCAGCAGAACGCGCCGCCACCCAAGCGGCGGCAACTTCTACTGCCCAAGCCAGCGCAACCAACCAAGCCCAACCTATAGCCAATATAGTTCAAGATCTATACAGCAGCGGCTACCTCACCCGAACTGAAGGAACTTACTATCGCCTCCCCACCTTCGACCAAAAATGGGCCCAATTGCGTTATTACCGATGGTGGTACACCGATTACTCACCAACGGACTTTGTAATTCGCGTCGATGCCAGTTGGGAATCAGATAGCGATACCGCCGATTGGTGGTCCTCCGGCTGTGGCTTTGTATTCCGTTACAAAGACAACGAGAACTTCTATCGCGCCCGATTAGGGCTTGATGGTTACGTTTACATGGTCCGCTATGTGAATGGGATTAGAGCTTCAATGGGAACTTCGTATTATGGCAGCGTTGGAAAACCCAACGGATCCGCGGAGCTTATGTTGGTGGCGGAGGACACCACTTTCCGATTCTTTGTAAACGGCGTCCTGGTCCACACCCGGCAGGATATGGGTATAGATCGAGGGAGATTGGCATTTACACTGTCCTCAGGAACCAACAAAGGTTTCGGAACCCGCTGCCTTATGGAAAACATTGACCTCTGGGAACTCGATGGCTAAGCCCCCAGCGGCTTTGCCATCGCCTTGATTGCACGCAAAAATTTGTACTTAGCCTCCCGCAGGTTGTCGCTCCAGCCCGAAATATCCAGTCTAGCCTTGATTTTTCCTAGAAGATGGCTGTTTCCTAAGACAAACCTGCGGGAGGCTGCGCGTCTACCGAACATTTTTTACATGCCCACATCGCCTGCCGCGGATACGCAAAACATCATTTTTCCGGTAGAATCTTCAGGAGACAAAACCAACTCTCATTGGAGAATGGCATTTTATGAAAAAATGGAAATTGATCCTGGCTTTATGCAGCCTGCTCCTCACTATGCCAGCCTGCTCCCCGGCAATTGAAATAACCACAACCCCAACCAGTTCGCCAACCCCTGACCGGACAGCAACGGCCTTGATTCCCGCCCAAACCGAGACCCAGGCCGCCAGGGACGCCCAAGCCTCCGCCCAGGCCGAAACTTTGGCCGCAGCCGAAACCCTCAGCGCCAATCAAACCGCGACCTCGGTTGTTATGGCGACCGGTACGGCAGCCAGCATCGCCACCTCCAGGGCCGCTACCGCACAAGCCAGGGCCTCGGCGACTACCCAGGCGCAATCATTAGCCGACCGGGTGCAAGAACTGGTTGCAAATGGTTATCTAACCAGCGCAGAGGGCGCCTATCACCTGCTGCCCAACTTCGACGCCAGTTGGGCCAGGCTGGGCGGGTATTATTATGAGCCGACCCTTTTTGCGCCCACAAACTTTGTCCTGAGGGTTGACGCTAGTTGGGATTCAGCCAGCTCTTCGGCCAATTGGTTCCAGTCAGGGTG
>CBDUUP010000144.1:0-10086 GCA_965370435.1 uncultured Anaerolineales bacterium
GTATGTATTACCCCTCAGATAAACCTTAGATATATTGGTATCTAGGGTTTTTTGTTTCCATCAGGTGCAATTTGGGCGCTGCTGGATACATCTGTCGGAGATATCAGCTCATCCATTAGGGCTGCTGGTTCTTCCCGTTTACTTGGGATCAAGGGGATCATAGATAAGCCTATGGGTTTGGTCCCCTTGCCCTCCTTAATTTCGGGATATTTGTAGATTTACTTAGATTCAGGAGGGCAAATAGGCCAAGTTGTCCACGGGGCAGGCGGAGTTGGCTTGCTATCCTGATGGGATTCCAATAATAGAATAACTAAATTTCGCTTTACTCTACCCTTGTAGAACCTCTATCAATTTAGCTTTGCTCTCGTCTGTAATCTTGTTCATTGTTTCGGTTGTCTTATCATCGATTCTGAACGACTTAAGTTCATTAAAGATAGACAATAGATCTGGGTGGTCCGGGGAGCCTCCTCTGGCAATGATATCAGAAGCGTGTGAGATACTCATAGTTTTTAGCGAGTATTCTCGAATCAGTGCTTTCAGATAAAGAAAATAATGAGTAATATCAACGTTAGTAAGTAGCTCAAGCTCTAATTTAGCTTTCTCGATTTCATTTTCTAATTCGCGCAATTCATCATCATATTTTTTTGCATCATTAGCAATCAGCCTGATTATATCTATTGCCTCTTTCCGATAATTTTCTTCTTCATCTTGATTTGCACTCTCAAGAGCAACTTTCATATTTTCTAATTTTTCCGTAATCAATTGGATCATATCAATAGAAAATACCCACCTTGCTTTACGGTAAGCGGTTCGAATTTGGTTGATGAGTACAACAAGCCTCTGAGTCGGTTCTATTTTGGCCTTGAGAAAAATCTCTTTTCGCCAGGTCCGCAAGCCCCAAACACCAATTACCAGAATACCAATTGACGATAAACATGAGAATACATCTTTGAGAAACGCCGCTGTCCGCACCCAATCTCTCGACGATAGCCAATCGATTACAATTTCCATAATACCTCTTATACTCTCCTAAGCCAATTCCTGATCAATCAGTAGGATAATTTTATGAATCAATTTTATAGCCAACTCGCTGTACTCTACTAATGTGGTCCGTAATGGTTTGTCAAGCTTGGTGAATGATTCTTCCTTTCCCAAAAACCCAGGATTGAAGAGCACATTTATTCTTGTATCGAGCATTCTTTGAAGCAACTCAAGTAGACGTAGCAAATTATCAAGTGCGTTGTTGAGTCTTTGATTTTCAACAAGCCCATGCCTAGATGTAATGGTGGCTTCCAAGATTGTAGTGTTTACACTAAAGTATGAGCCCTTTCCTTGTGATATACCATTAACGATCTTTTCTAAGTTTAATGAGTTATTCTGTAGCGATGCTCTGAGGGCATGGAGTAAAACCTTCTCGCTTCTCTTCTCAGCTTGTTCTGAAATGTAGTTTTCGATGAATAGAGCAATTGGAATGCCTACGGCCGCACCTAATAGGGTTGCCAGGAAGTTCCCAAAAAAATCCTCAAAGAAGAATTTCGGCCAAACCATCCAAATAGCCGCCACTACTAAGAGTGCAGCCAAAATAACAAATAGGGTAAAACGTGCTCTACTCAATGTGCCCTCTCTTTTTTGACGGATTGAATATCACCAACATTATACATGAATTCGCAGAGTTGAGAGTTGTTGCGAGGAGCAAGGAGATAACCAGCGGGCTGCAAAACACACTCAAGCCCTAAAACGCTGTCAGTAACTAAGAATCTCTCCGATTCCACCATTGACATCTCCATTCAGCAGCGGTAGAATTCTCTGTCTGTACGAATGCACATTACAAGCAGAAGAGGATGGCAGGATTGAGGTTAAGAAGAATACTAATATACCTATATAGACTCTCCACCTTGAACGCTCAAGGCCACGGAAGCAAAAAGCTAAATGCTAAAAAGCTCCGTGGCCTTTTTAGTTTAAATAATATGTTTCACAGCCCGACCACAGTTCTGACACGTGGCCGGGTTGTTGTATTGAAGGGAGGTGATGCCATAGACGATTGATACCCCTCAAGTATCCAAACAATCAACCCAAACTCACACATAGGAGATAGATGATGAACCCACAAGAACAAACCCCCAACCCCATCCAACCGACGGATGCGTCCGCCATCCCTGAATTGGCCTTCCGCAACTTTCGCGGAGAGGAGGATTACCCCCTGATCTTCGATATCTACAACCGCAGCCGTCAGGCCGACCACTTGAGTACGTCGGCCACGCTGAGCGAGATCGTCAGCGGCTTCAGCCAACGGGACAACTTTGACCCGCGCCTGGACCTGTTCATCGCCGAGGTGGACGGCGAAGCGGCGGCCTACAACCGGGGCTACTGGTCCGCAGGCGATGGGGAGATGTATTACGAATTGAAAGGCTGGGTGGCGGCAGAATGGCGGCGGAAAGGCATCGGCGCGGCTCTGCTCGGTTTGATAGAAGCCCGCATGCGGGAAGTGGCTCATCAACACGCCGAGAAGATAAAGTACTTCCAAACCTGGAACTACAACGACATGCCAGCCTATCAGGGGTTGATGGATAGCGCAGGATACCAGATCGCCAGCGTCGGCTACGACATGCAGCGCGCCCTGGACGAACCCATCCCGGAGGCGCCCCTGCCGGAAGGCCTGGAGATACGTCCGGCGCTGGAGGGTGAGAAACGGGCCATCTGGGAGGCCAAGGAGGAAGCCTTCCTCGATTCCTGGGGACACATCGTCGGCAAAGAGAAGGATTACCAACGCTGGGCCGACAACCCGCTCTACGATCCAGGCTTGTGGAAGGTCGCCTGGGACGGGGACCAGGTGGCCGGGATGGCGCTCAACTACACAGACCCGGACTCAGGCAAGCGGGGCTACACCGATCCGGTCTGCGTCCGCCGTCCCTGGCGGCAGCAGGGACTGGCCCGTGCCCTGCTGGTGGAGAGCGTCAAGATGTTCAAGGGGATGGGCTACGAGAAGACGGCTCTCAGCGTATCCGCCAACAGCCCCCACAACGCCCTGCGCCTGTACCAGAGCGTCGGCTACCAGGAGGTGGGCGGCTACGTCGTCTACCGTAAGCCCCTGGAGGAGGGGTCTGCTGGATGACCCAACAACTGCCGTTCAGACTTACAAATCTATCCAGACAAGAGGTGAAACCATGATACAATATATAGAACATCCGTCCTATACAAGCGAGGAGCCAAAGCGAAGAAACATGAACAAGATTCTCTCATACTATGCCACTCACAGCGTCATCACCGACCCCGGTGAATACGCCTACATGTACGATGGCCTGCCGGATTCACCCGAGGAACTGGCTGGCGTAGTGCACGGCGTCCTGCTCCACAAGCTCGCCACCGGCATCCACAACTTCCAGCCCACCCAGGGGCAGCGGGCTGAACAAACCCTGCGCACCATGCAGGAACGCCTGAGCCGTATGGTTGAGTTAGACCCCCAGCCCATCATGGTTCCCCGCGACCCCAAGGAGCGCCAGATCGGGATGTGCCGGGACTTCGGGGTCTTCTACACCTCGTTGCTGCGCCACAAGGGCATCCCGGCCCGGATGCGGGTCGGTTTCGCCGACTACCTGGTATCCGACAAGCCTCTCAAGGCCGACCATTGGATCACCGAATACTGGGACGCGGCTCAGGAACGTTGGATCCTGGCCGACTCCAACATGGGCGAGCCGGAGATCCAGGCCTACAAGTTGGTCGCCAATATGAAGGACCTGCGCCACGACGACGAGTTCTATGTGGCGGGAAGCGCCTGGCAGCTCTGCCGAGCCGGGAAGGAGAAGTCCACCTTCTTCCGCCACAGCGAACGCTGGAAAGGGATGCCCTGCATCCGGGGCAACATGCTGCACGACTTCCAGGCCCTCAACCGGATGGAGTTGGGTCTGATGGACTACTGGGACGAACTGAGCTACAAGCGGGAGAACAAGCTCAATGTGGAGGACAAGGCCCTGCTGGATAAGATCGCCGAACTGACCGTCAGCCCCGACGAACACTTCGAGGAGATGCGCGAGTTCTTCGACGGCCTGCCCCGCACCCGAGTGCTCTTCTCCAAGCTGCGCACCCTGGGGATCATCGGGGATGGGAAGCTGGCCGATATGGAGGACCTGAAGCCCTCCGGGGGCGAAGAACTGGCCGCGTTGACCGGGCTGGAAACGCCGGTCGAAGAGGCCGAACCGGAGCGGCTTGAATACATCCCTTACGACATCCCTCCCGATTCACCTCTGGACCAAATGGTGCAGGCCCAATGGATGACGGCGCCCGGCATGGGCGACATCATCGTGCGGGGCGCGCGGCAGCACAACCTCAAGCACATTGACGTCCACATCCCCCGCCACAAGCTGGTGGTGGTCACCGGCGTCAGCGGGAGCGGGAAGTCCTCCCTGGCCTTCGACACCATCTACGCCGAGGGGCAGCGCCGCTACGTGGAGAGCCTGTCCTCCTTCGCCCGCCAGTTCATGGAGCAGATGGAGAAGCCCCAGGTGGACCAGATCACCGGCCTCAGCCCGGCCATCGCTATCGAGCAGAAGACCATCAGCCGCAACCCCCGCTCCACGGTGGGGACGGTCACCGAGATCCTCGACTACCTGCGGGTGTTGTACGCCCGCGTAGGCACGCCTCACTGCCCTGAGTGCGGACGAGCCGTGGTCCCCCAGTCGGCCCAGCAGATCGCCGACCAACTCACCAGACTGCCCGTTGGAACCTCCTTCCAACTTCTAGCCCCCATCGTCCGCAACCGGAAGGGGGCGCATCTGAACACCTTGAAGAAGGCGTTGAAGGATGGCTACAACCGGGCGCGGGTTGACGGGGTGGTGTACGACTTGACCGACCTGGAGACCATCCCCCCGCTGGACAGGAACAAGCGGCACCACATTGAGTTGGTGGTGGATAGGTTGGTTGTGGCGCGTTCACCCTCAACCCCCCGGCCCCCTTCTCCCTCCAGGGAGAAGGGGGGGATTCCGACTGAGGATGAAATGGTTGATTCTGCGAGGAAGAATGGGAAGGAGGGGAGGTCGGAGGAGGAGGAGTTCAGGACTCGGTTGATGGATTCGGTGGAGACGGCTTTGGGGGCCGCGGAGGGGATATTGATCGTCGCTCTGGAAGAGGAGGGGATCACCCTAAGCGAGCATCACGCCTGCCCGGTGTGCGATGTCAGCTTCCCCAAGCCGGAGCCAAACCTGTTCAGCTTCAACTCGGGCTTCGGGATGTGTTTGGAGTGCAACGGGCTGGGCATCCAGCTCCAGATCGACGTCAACCTCATCATCACCAAGCCGCACCTCTCCCTGATGGATGGGGCCTCGGCCTGGTATGGCGTCCTGCGCAAGAAAGGGGGCAGCCAGTGGCGGGCCAGGCAGATCGGCGTCATCGCCGAACACTACGGCGCAGACCTGGATACGCCCTGGGAGGAGCTCCCCGAAGACTTCCGCCACGCCATCCTGTATGGCTCCGGGGAGGTGAAGTTCCACTTCCAGTATGAATCCGAGGATGGCTCCTGGAGCGGGCAGAGCCACCGCCCGGCCCAGGGATCCATCCACCACATCAACCGCCTCTTCCGCCAAACCAAGTCGGAAGGTTCGCGGCGCTACTACATGCAGTTCATGAGCAAGCTGCCCTGCCCCAAGTGCGAAGGGGAACGGCTGTGCGCCGAGGCCCGTTTCGTCACCGTGGATGGGGTGCGCCTCCCCGAATTGACCTCCTACAGCATCGAGGCCCTGCACGATTGGGTCAGCGGCCTGACGGAAACTCTCACCGAAGAGCAACTCTTCATCGGCGGGGAGTTGATCGAGGAGATCCGCCAACGATTGGGGTTCCTTCGCAACGTAGGGCTGCACTATCTCACCCTGGACCGGTCGGCCCCCACCCTCTCCGGCGGGGAAGGCCAGCGCATCCGCCTGGCCAGCCAGATCGGGAGCGGGCTGGTGGGCGTGCTCTACATCCTGGACGAACCCTCCATTGGCCTGCACACCCGCGACCACCGGGCTCTGCTGGACACCCTGATTCGCCTGCGGGACATCGGCAACACCGTGCTGGTGGTGGAGCACGACGCCGCCACCATGATAGCCGCCGACTGGCTGATAGACCTGGGGCCAGGCCCCGGCAATATGGGCGGAGAGTTGGTGGCCGCGGGGACGCCTGACGAAGTGATGGCTAACCTGGACTCGCTCACCGGGCAGTACCTCTCCGGGGCGTTGTCCGTCACCGCTCCCAACGGGCGGGAGCGGCGCAGCCCGGAGAAGTGGATCACCGTCAAGGGCGCTCGGCTGCACAACCTGAAAGAGATTGACGCCGCCTTCCCCTTGGGGTCGCTGACCTGCGTGACCGGGGTGAGCGGCTCGGGGAAGAGCAGCCTGATCGCCGAGACCCTCTTCCCGGCCCTCTCCCGGGCCCTGCACAACGCCCAGTCGGTCCCCGGCCCCCACGACCGCATCGAGGGGCTGGAGCAGGTCAACAAGGTCATCAACATCACCCAGTCCCCCATCGGGCGCAACCCCCGCTCCAACCCCGGCACTTACGTGGGCGTGTTGAGCGAGATCCGCAAGGTATTCGCCAACCTCCCCGAGGCCAAGGCGCTGGGCTTCAACGCCGGACGCTTCAGCTTCAACGTCAAGGGAGGCCGCTGCGAGGAGTGCAAGGGCTACGGCCACAAGAAGGTGGAGATGCACTTCCTGGCCGACGTATGGGTGAAGTGCGCCGCGTGTGACGCCAAACGCTTCAACCGCCAGACCCTAGCCGTCGAGTTCAAGGGCAAGAACATCGCCGAGGTGCTGGACATGGACGTGCAGGAGGCGCTGGCGTTCTTCATCAACCATCCCAAGATCAAGCGCATCCTGCAAACCCTGCACGACGTGGGCCTGGACTACGTCAAGCTGGGGCAGAGCGCCCTCACCCTGAGCGGCGGCGAGGCCCAGCGGGTCAAGCTGGCCAAGGAACTCAGCCGGGCCGCCACCGGGCAGACCCTCTACATCCTGGACGAACCCACCACCGGCCTGCACTTCGCCGACATCCAGCGCCTGCTGGACGTCCTCCACCGCCTGGTGGAGGCGGGCAACACGGTGGTCATCATCGAGCACAACCTGGACGTGATCAAGACCAGCGATTGGATCATTGACCTGGGGCCGGAGGGCGGCGACAAGGGCGGCTACATCGTGGCGGAGGGGCCGCCGGAAGCAGTGGCCCAGTCGGAGGAGAGTCACACCGGCCGGTTCCTGCGGGACGCTTTGGGGGAAGTCTCGCCGGAGATGGCGTTGGTGGAGTGAGAGGATAAGCATTGTTAGGCGCATCCTTCGACCCTTCGACAGGCTCAGGATGCTGCGCACCTTCGACCCTTCGACAGGCTCAGGGCAAGCTCAGGTTGCTGCGCACAGGCTCAGGTTGCGCCCAACATACATTCGCGGCACGAAACCCTAAGGGTCTGACGACCTTCGGTCGTTTGAGACCCTTAGGGTTTAGGCGGTGAAGGAGTTAACGATGAAATATGGACTGAGTTTAGGCACGCGAAGTGACTACGACGACATCCACCTGCTGGTTGAGATGGCGGTGATGGCGGAGGAGGCGGGATGGGATGGGTATTTCCTATGGGATCATTTCGCCGGGACATGCACAGATCCCTGGATCAGCCTGGCGGCGGTGGCCTGCAACACGCAGACGCTGCGGTTCGGCACGATGATCACACCCTTGGCCAGACGACGCCCCTGGAAGGTGGCCCGTGAGATCCTGGCCCTGGATCAACTCTCCAACGGGAGGGTGACGCTTGGGGTAGGCCTGGGCGATTTCAAGGGTCAGGAATTCGAGGCCTTCGGAGAGGTCACCGATAACCGGACCCGGGGGGAAATGCTGGATGAGGGGCTGGAGATCATTGATCTTATCCAGAAGAGCGAAACCTTCAAGCATGAGGGAAAGCATTACCGCGCCTCGGGGCGGGCCTTCCAGCCGGGGCCGGTGCAAACGCCCCGCATCCCGGTTTGGGTGGCGGGCGTTTGGCCCAACAAGCCGCCCTTCCGCCGGGCCGCCCGCTGGGACGGTATCGTCCCGTTGGTCAAGGGCAAGAACAAGAAGCAGCTCATCACCCCAGACGAGGTCCGGGAGATGGTGGACTACATTGGGAAGTTCCGGTCGGTGGACACGCCCCTGGAGGTCAGCCTGGGAGGGATCACCCCCGGCAAAAGCCACGCCCAGGATAAGGCCATCGTAGAGCCATACGAAGAGGCGGGCGTCACTTGGTGGCTGGAATATCTCTATTCCGGGCGGGGGTCCATCAAAAAAGTGAAAGAGCGCATCATGGCCGGGCCGCCTCGTTGAAGACTGAATTTCTTACTGGAAACACAGGAGTAATAGGATGAAGACAGAAAATAACTGGAAAGATTTTTACGTCCAGGCCGGATTGATGACCGGCCTGGGAGACCACGCCGATTTGTTCGCTGCATTACCGGATGAACTCCCCGCGCTTTGCGAGATCATTCAGGGGCTTTTGATCCACCAATACTGGGCTGGGGCTTATGGCTTTTCCATACCCGACGAGCGAGTGGCCGAATACCAGATCCGGCCTGTAGCTGGCAAACTCACCCGAATCCTGGAACTGGACGGCCGCCCCCTGGCCGAACCCCGTCCGCCGGAGCGGAGGCTGGTCAGCAACTGCCGGGATTATGCCGTCTTGTTGACCGCCATGCTGCGATTCAAAGGGATCCCGGCCCGAACCCGAATTGGATTTGCCCGCTACTTTGCGCCGGGGTGGCATGAGGATCATATCATAGCTGAATTGTGGAATGTGGAAGATCAAAGATGGATGTTCGTGGACGCCCAAATGGATGAGGTCCACCATCAGGCGCTTGGATTCACGTTCGATCCTTGCGACCTCCCCAGAGACCAGTTCCTTCCCGGCGGGATGGCCTGGTTGCAGTGCCGCCGCGAGGAAGCCGACCCCAACAGCTTCGGCTATGGCGACATTGTGGGAGGACTGCCCAACATCCGAGGGAATCTGGTTAGAGATGTGGCTTTTCTCAATAAGGTTGAGATTCTGGGCTGGGATTATTGGGGGCTTATCGAGGGCGACGACGCCGACCTGAACCCGGATGACCTGGCGCTGCTGGATCAGGCGGCGGACCTCTCCCTGGCCAAAAACGAACGCTTTCATGAACTGCGGGCCTTGTACCTCAAAGATATGCGCCTGCGAGTCCCGCCCATTCTGAAAAGGTATGAGGATGAGGAAACCTACACGATTGAAGATATCCTGGACGGGGACCAGTCACTGGCCAAATATCTCTAATCAACTCTCACCACTTACAACCTAACCGCCACCCTCAAACGAACCTTTCTAAAAGCGCAGAATTAGACAATTATTTTATGGCAGAAATTCCTCTCTCACCGGAGAGAAGACCTCCACCACAAACGAATCCTCCAGGGCCTCGGCGCGGTGTTCAAGGTTGCCGGGGATACACCAGCTATCTCCGGCCTCAGTCAAAAACCGCTCCCCGCCGATGACGAAGTCCAACTTGCCGGAAACCAGGAAGCCGGTCTGCTCGTGGGGATGCGAATGGGTGGGGATGACGGCTCCTTTTTCGATCTTGAATTCACTCATGAGCGTATTCTCCCCATGAACACGGGTCTTACGGGTGACCCCTTCTAATGCCTCAATGTAACCATTTTCGTCATTTTTGCTGAACATATCTGCCTCCAGAATTAAGTCCTCGCCCTGATTATAAACCAAACTTCTCCGCCGCTTCTACTTAAAAAAAATGAGCGGCTAGTCCGGTTGGGCTATCCGCTCCTTAGGAGGGGAAAAGAGAGAAACTATCCAGCATTATCTACACTCACTACCTAACACCAATAAGGATCTACTCTCAATGAATAGTCTCTCAATGCTATTATTACACAACACCCATAAAGACCTAATGAAAGAGTTGTTAGGTTTCGGTGAAGTTTATTTGGACGGATTATCCTTATATGATTCCCGATTTACGCCTTTCCCTACGCGCCCCTTTTACCCTCCCCCCACTTGAGTGCGAGGTGCCCCATGAGCGCGCCAGCCGCGCCCGGGGGGCGCCGGCTCGGGCTGCTCCCGGCCGGCGAGGC
>CBDUUP010000145.1:0-10052 GCA_965370435.1 uncultured Anaerolineales bacterium
CTGATTAATCCCCGCCCAGGGGAGCGGAAAATAATGAGGTATATTTCGCCCCAGTAGATTTCAGTTCGCTGCGGAAGAGATGGACCTCCTGCACCCGGGCTACGCCCAGAAAGCTGACCGTTTCATTTTGCACGATCTGGCTGATGGAACGCACCTCCTGGGCGGAGGCGTTGCGGGAAACCCGCCCCAGGGTCAGGTGAGCGGAAAAGGGGCGTTTCTCGGCGGCGTACCCCAGTCGGGTGACCTGGGATTCGATACAGCGATGGAGAGTGTCCAATTCTCCCGGCGCTTCCACGCCCACCCAGAGCACCCGTGGGCGGCGCGCATTGGGGTATGCGCCCAGGCCTCCGATGCTGATCTCAAAGGCGCGCTGCCCGTTCAATTCGTTGGACATCATCTTGGTGAGCATATCAATGTTCGACAAGGAAACGTCTCCCAGGAACTTCAGGGTCAAGTGGACGTTGCCGCTGGGCACCCATCGAACTGGTTTGCCCTCCAGGTGTCTTTTTAGTTGGCTGGAAACATGGTCCAGACGTTGGTGGATCTCTTCAGGAAGGGTGATGGCAATAAAGGTTCGGAGAACAGACATTTATTCGCTGCTGGCCCTCTGCTGTGCGGATTGAATGGCGTTGGCGACCGCCTCTTGTAGGTCGTTGAAGCTGACCGGCTTGGTGAGATAAAATGTGGCCCCCGCATCCAGGCCATCCTGGATGTCAGCGTGGCCGCTTTTGGCCGAGACAATGATGACGGGTATATTTTCCATGTGGGGATCCCTCTGCATGTAACGCAGGACTTCAATGCCGGAGACATCGGGCATCATAATGTCCAATACAACTGCATCCGGCTTTTCTTCGCTGATGGTACTTATGGCGGTTGTGCTGCCATGACACTTCACAACTCGATAGTTGCTCAAACGCAGCATCTCAGAAAACATTTCGGCGGTATCCGGTTCATCTTCAACGACCAGAACGGTCTTCTCGGTTTCAGCCATGAGAGTGACGCTCCTAATATAGGTAAAGAAAACTGGTTTGACCACGGTTCAATGGTCTCGGGAAAGAGTGTCTCCTATCAAAATAGCATAAATTTGGTTAGAAGGCAAGGAGATTCAATAAGTTTATCAATGCCGGCGGCAATGGATTGGCAATTTTACTCCTCAGTATCCAGCAATCGGTCGTAATCTTCGGGGGTATCCACGTCCATCCCTGCGTAGGGATCCAGCCAGGGTATCAGGGTGAGGCGGTGTTTTGAGAACAGAGCACGCCCGCCGGTGTCTCCAGTGAGGCCTTCAAAATCAGGAAAGACGCTTCGGTCAAAGAGAACCGGGTTGCCGCGCCGCCCGTCGATCTCCGGGGCGACGATGGGGGCCAGCGTGCGGGAGTGGGTTTCTACCAGAGCGCGCAGCAGGGTGGAGGTCACCTTGGGCTGGTCAACGAGCAGGAAGATGGCTGCGCCGGTTTCCGGGGGTATTGCCCGCAATCCCGCCTGCACCGAGCCGCTTTGCCCTGCCTCCCAGCCTGGATTGTGCGCCAGGGTGAGAGGCAATCCTTCCAGGGCGGTTTCTACTTGCTCGGCGTATGCGCCAATGACGACGATGACCGGGTTCAAACCGGCTTCCAGGGCGATGCGGGCCGTGTGGCGAACCAGCGGCTGGCCGCGCCAATCCAAGATTTGTTTGGGTTCTCCCATCCGGCGGGAGCCTCCCGCCGCCAGCACGATCCCAGCCACCGGCTCGTGGACGCTGAATACCTGGCCTTCGCCCTCATTGGGATCCAAATCTGGCGGGGTTAACGCGGCGATCAGGACGGCGTGGTAGGCGGGGAGCAGACGTTGGGCGAGGCTTTGGGCGGCAGCCTGGAGGGAGGGGGTGTCGGCTTGATTGAGCAAGGCAACCCGCCTGGCTCCTGGAGGGATGTTCTTGAGGCCGCCCTGGGGATGGAGAAGGACCTTAGCCATCGCTTCCAGGGTGATGGTCTCGCCCAGGGTCAGCCCAGATAAAGAAATATATCGCTCTGGTCGATGAACGTTCTCCTCGGTCAGAGGCTGGCCCAGGCTCGACATCCCGGCCACGACAACGACGGTATCGACGAATCCGGGGATGGGGGGTTCGTGGTCGGCGGGGGCTTTGAGCGGCCTGCGCCGGGAGCCATCCGACTCGATGAGCAAGGGCGCTCGGTGGAGATCCGCCAAACGGAGGACTTTCTCCAGGCTGGCGGCATCCAGCCCGGCAGTGCGTTTCTCATCGGTCTTTAAACCGGTGAGGGTGGTGACGCCCGGCGGGAGGGCTGTCTCCAGGGAGGCCAGGTCTGCCGGGCTGGTGATGGTCAGGCGGCGGTCGGCCTGGGCGAGCTGTTCGGCGGCCAGATGGGTGGTGGTCGTGACCAGCACGGGGCCGGAGAAGCCTCGCGCCAGTTGGAAGAGGGCGGTGGTTTTTCCGCCCGCCCCGACGAAGGCCAGCCGGGGGTGGGAGGAGAGGCGAAGGGCGTAATGTAGGTTCATAGAAAAAAATTAGTTACCACGAAGACTCTAAGACACTAAGAAAAACATAATTTTGGACGGATCAAGGCGGCGACCAGAGTTTGGTTCGCAGTTCAGGTTTGGAGAGGATGGCTTCCAGGACGCCGCCGCCCACCGCCAGGGATTTCTCCGAGACCAGCGAGCAGATTTCGGGATCGTTGCGGGGGTCTAGATCGCCAATTTTCATACCCTTGCGTATAGCCAATTCGGAACGCAGGAGACCGCGGAGCATTCCGGTGAAGGGAGCAATCACTGACTGCCCGCCTACCTCGGCGATCACCTGCTCAGCCTGGATTGTTTGGCCGATCTCGGCGTAGGTTTGCAGAATACCGTCGGCGGGAGCGCGCAGCACACGATTTTCATCCTGGCCTCCGACCTTTCCGGGGATTCCGGTGTCGGGTTCGGGCGCGCCTTGCCAGAGGACGCGTCCCAGGCGGTGGCCGCGGTGGGTCTCGATGGCGGCGTGGCAGTTCTCTCCGGGCACGAAGCCCGGCCCCAGGCCGATCACCAACTGCGCGGCGTCGAAGTCCAGATCGGGGGGCTGTTTGGTCATGCGGGCATCCACTAATACCAGAGGCTTCAAGACATGGCGCGCGTCTGCCGGAGGATCCACCAGCACGGGGATCTCCCCAGCCTCCAGGATTTTGAAGGTTTCCTCACTACCCAACGCCAGACGCCCGATGATGCCCTCGACTTGGGTCTGGCCCTCGTAGACGGCTTCAGAAAAGGAGACCCACCTGCGCACCGCCAACGGCTGGGGCAGTTCGGTGATGACCAGGCGCAGCCCAACCCGACGCAATCGCAGGGCCACCCCGCTGGCCAGGTCGCCGCCCCCGCGGAGAAGAATGATAGATGACATAGATGTATTATAACGGGAGAGAGGGGTGGGAGAAAGGATGAAATGATGAAGTTAGAAGGATGAAAGGAGGGTGATTGGGTAATAAGGTAATCAGGTGATTACCACTGTCCACTTCCCACTGACAACTGTCTACTGTCCACTGAAAACCCTCTCCACCAACATCGCCAATTGAGCCATACCTTGGTCCAGAGGCGCGGTATTGATGAATTCGTTGGCGGTGTGGGGCTTGCCGCCCTGGGTCAGCCCGATACAGATCGCCGGGAGGTCGCGGCTGAGAGGGATGTTGGCGTCCGTGGAGCCGATGTTCAAGGTGACTTCTTCCACGCCCTGAGCTTTCAGGCATTCTACCGCCAATTGAACCAGGGAGTGGTCGGAGGGGATCTCTCCAGCGGGGCGGTCGCCGATGACCTCCGCGGTTACCTCAACGCCTTCTTTATTGGCCTCTTGCACCAGACTCAAGACCAGCGAGGTTAGGCCCGCCAACTCATCCACGTCCACCGAGCGGAGGTCGAGTTCCAGGCTGGCCTGGGCCGCCAGAGTGTTGATGGAAGTGCCGCCCTGGATGACGCCGACGTTGAGACTGGTGCGGGGTGTTTCTGGTATAGATAGGGCGGCCAGATGGGTGATGAGGGCGGCCAGTTCGTGGATGGCGGAGGGGTTCCCGTAATCGCCCCAGGCGTGTCCACCCTCCGTATTGGTGGTGATCCGGTAGCGGCGCACGCCCAGACCGCGGTGGTAGATGTAGCCCAGGGTCATGCCCTCCAGGACCAGGTAAGCCCGGGGCTGGGAGCCAAAACGGTCCACTACGGTGCGCATCCCGTTCAGGTCGCCAAGCCCTTCTTCCCCCACGTTAGCGACCAACCAGAGATCACCAGGAAGGGTTATCTCCCGATGGCGCAGGATCCACAGCAAGCCCAAAAGACCGGCAACCCCCAGCGAATTGTCGCCGATACCCGGCCCGGCAATTAACTCCGGGCTCCGGGAGACGGTGAGGTCGGTGTGGATGGGGAAGACAGTGTCCAGATGGGCGCAGACCACCAGGGGAGCCGCGGAGCCGCTCCCCGGAAGGCGTCCATAGACGTTTCCCAGGCTGTCCATCGAAACATCATTCAATCCTTCGGTCTGGAATTGCTGTTGGATGAACGCAGCCCGTTCCCCCTCCTCGAAGGTGGGCGCGGGGATCTGCTGGATGCTGACGGCCAGGTCCAGGATCCGGTTGAGCAGGTCGGGGCTTATCGTCTCGGTCATATTTTACGCACCGCCTCGCGCAGGGTTTCCAGTCTGGCCCGCGGCAGGCCGGGCAGAGTGTCGAGAGCGAAGAACACGCCGCTGCCTTCGATGACCAGGGAAGCGGATACGTTGCCAAACAACGCGGCCTGCAAGGGATCGTAGGTATGGCGGTATCCGGCCAGGAATCCGCCGCAGAAGGAATCGCCTGCGCCGGTCAGGTCTGCTTCCCGAGCCGGGTAGGTGGGAATCTCCCAGCGGGAGCGGTCGGCGGCGATGTAGAGCAACTGCCCCGCCAGCCCTCGCTTGATGATGATGAATTCTACGCCGTAAGCGGCCAGGGCCTCAGCCATCTCCCAGAGGTCATCGCTGCGCCCCCTGAATAGCTCCCGGACTTCGGATTCGGAGGGCATGAAAGCGGTCAGGCCGGTCAGGATGGCGGGGATGTCCTCCCAGAATGCTTTGTTCATGTAGCCGCGGGAGGGGTCCAGGGTGATGGTGGTGAGACCAGCCTGGCGCAATACTGCCGGCATCAGGCTGTGGGTCAGGTAATCGAGGGGGCAGAGGTGGGCGGCGTTGGTATACAGGTATTCCTCCGGCAGGTCGGTCTGTCGGAGGGAGAGGGGGGCCATTTCGGTGCGACTGTCGAGTTCTTCTTCCGAACTGGTGTAGCCCATCAAGGAGCGGGGGAATTCCATCTCCCGTTTGGCGAACTCGGCGAAGGGGTCTTCGAGGCTGCGGGTGTGCAGGTCATCGTAGGCCAGGAACTCCCTCAGGTCAATCGCTTCCGGCAGCACGTTCACGCCCTGAGTGCTGAATCCCTGCTGGGCGAATTGGTCCAGCCAGGCGCGGGGATAATCCTCTCCCACCCGGGCCAGCAGACCAGCCCTCTCTTGCCAGAGCGCCAAGCCAACTGCGGTGTAGAGCAGGTTGCCACCCGGCACGTCGAGCAGGGCGCGGCCTGACGGGGTGAGAAGGTATTGGCGGGTCAATTTTCCTAGCAGCAGGTATTGGGGAGGGGAGGAGTCCATAGGGGGATTATAAGCCAGGATTGGGAAAATTGGGATTATGAATTGGGAAGCAAGAATAATGCCAGCAGCCGGGGGCATTTCAGTTTGAGAGATATTTGGTGACTGGAGTCGCAGTGACTAAAGTCACGCCAACTTTTACGAAGTCGGCCTTCGCCGACTAAATGAGTTCATAGTCCGCCGAAGGGCGGACTTCGTAGTTGTTGGTGCGACTTCAGTCGCTGTGCCACACCAAACTCACCCCCAAACTGAAATACACTCCCATGCCAGCAGCCTTTTTCAGTTGACCCGAATAAGTTTCTGGCGTATAGTAAAGATGTAATATGGTTGACCATGCAGGAATACGATTGACGCTTGTTGATAACCCTCAGGATATAAGATGACCCTCTCCCCTCCGTTTGCTCTGGCGCTGTCTGGCGGTATGCAGTCCACCGCGGTGCGCGTTCCTAGCGATGCCGATCCGGCGGAGGTAGCCTCGGTTCTGAACGTGCCACCATCTTCAGGTGTGTTTGTTCTTTCCGGGGGAGCGGAAGGCATGACCGATAGTGACCTGGAAAAGATAACGGCGACTTTCCAGGAATTGAGCAAGGTATTGGCCTTGCGCGGCGTCACCGTATTGGACGGCGGCACCCGTTCCGGTGTGATGGCGATGATGGGGAGCGCGCTGGCCCATTCGGGGCACAGCGCGCCATACATCGGCGTCTTGCCGGTCCATGCCGATGGGCGAGACCAACCTTTGAAGGACATGCTGGACCCCAACCGGTCGCATTTTGTCCTGGTGGACAGCGACGAATGGGGCGGCGAGGTGCCGTTATTGTACGGCCTGACCCAATACCTTTCGCAAGGCGCTCCTTCTTTGGCTTTGCTGGCAAACGGAGGGAATGTGGCATTGATGGACATTGAGCAGAACGTCCAGCAAGGCCGGGAGATCGTCATTCTGGCTGGCAGCGGGCGTCTGGCCGACGAGATCACCGCCAGCCATAAATCTAGTTGGATAGGCCAATTTTCCCGCCTGTGGCGATGGAATCTCAGGGAGCGCAGCCAGCGGGTGGCCGCCATTGCCGAAAAAGGCAACCTGACTTTTTTTGATCTTTCCGACCCGCCAGAACAACTCGCCGAGCTTATCGCTCAACGCTATTCGTAAGGAGGTTTGTTATGTCTTCACAACCCCCGCCCCAAAACCCAGCCTTGCACGATGCCTGGAAACGCTTTGCGGATTATGACTACAACGCTATCAAGATGCAAGGCGGCTTCAACCGGCTGCGGAAATGGATACTCACCCTGGGGGTGGCCGCTCCCGCCTACGCCATTGCCTATGCTGAAGATTACATACCAAAAACCAGCTTTTCTTTGTTGAGTATTACGGTAGAGTACCGGCAGCTCATCGCCATCGCCTTGCCTCTTGTTATCAGTATTCTGGTGGCGGGGGCCTCTCAATTTGAACGCGGCCTCACCTGGGTCGTCCTGCGGGGAAGCGCTGAAACGATCAAGAGTGAAATATATCGTTACCGGACCAGAGTCGGTACCTACAGCGAAGAACATACCCAAAGGGAGACTCGAGAGATCAAGCTGGCCCGCAAGTTGAAGGCGATTGGAGAGCGGTTGATGAAGACCGAGGTAAACCAGGCGGGTATTCAGCCGTATAAAGGTGAAATTCCCTCCCCGTATGCGTCGGCTCCCCAGGATGATGGGTTCTCAGACCTTTCTACTGAACAGTACGTGGAATTCCGTCTTCAAGATCAGTTGAAATTTTATCATCCCCGGGTGGAACGCTTCTCGCGGCAAATAAGAAGATTGAATTGGTTGATAATCATCATGGGCGGCGTTGGCGCATTGATCGCGGCGATTGGTTTCGCGCCCTGGATCGCAGTCACGACCGCCCTGGCCGGAGCGTTGACCAGTTTCATGGAGATCAAGAACGCCCAAAAAACGCTCTCCGGCTACAACCAGGTGGTCAACGACCTTGAAAGCATCCGCATGTGGTGGCACGCGCTGACCCCTGCGCAGCAAAGTAAACCCTCCAATTTTGAGAAGCTGGTGAACAACACCGAAGGAGTGATGCAAAGCGAACGCGATAGCTGGATCCAGGAGATGCGCGATGCCCTGGCTGAACTCTATGAGGAGAAACCGGAGCAGAAAGAGGGACCGGATGGGCAAGGCGAGGACGACCAGCAGGAGTAGTCTGACTGGTCAGATTGAAAAGGTTTTAGGGTTAATAAGATGGATGATACGCGTAGTTCTCTTCGGATTGATTCTTCACGATTGAGGGATGACTTCGAGGCCCTGGCCTTGATTGGCGCTACCGGCGACGGCGGCCTGCATCGCCCAGCGTTGGGAGAGGCGCATTTGGCGGCGCGGGAGTGGTTCCGGGAGCGGGTTGAGGCCGCGGGGTTGGAATTTCGGGTGGATGGGGCGGGGAATCACTCGGCGTTTTTGGCTTGCGGCCCGGAAGATGGGCCGACTTTTTTACTCGGCTCGCATCTCGACTCGGTGCCTCATGGGGGGCGTTTCGATGGGGCGTTAGGCGTTCTGGCGGCTTTGGAATGTCTGCGGGTGGTCAAAGAAGCGGGGATTTCCCTTCCCGTGAATTTAGAAGCCATTGATTTCACCGACGAAGAGGGCACATTGGTTGGATTGTTGGGCAGCGCCGCCCTGGCGGGAAAACTTACCCCCGAAGAATTGGCAGACCCGCGCGGTGGGAAAGAAGCCCTGGAAGCCGGGTTAGCCCGCGCCGGGCTGACCGAGGGAGGCCTGCTCAACGCGCAGCGCGACCCTGCCTTTCTGGCTGGCTACCTGGAACTGCACATCGAGCAGGGGAGGAGGCTGGTGGACGCCGGGGTGGACATCGGCATCGTCACCAGTATTGTGGGGATCGGTTCGGCCCGGTTGACCTTTCTAGGCCGCGCCGACCATGCCGGAACCACCTCCATGACGGATCGCCTGGACGCCGCCCAGGGAGCGAGCGCTTTCACCCTGGCCGCGCGCCAACTGACGCTGGATGAGTTCGAGGGCTGTGTCGCCAATGTTGGGGCCATGCAGTTCGAACCAGGGGCCTTCAACATCGTGCCGGAGCGGGTGGCAGTCTCGCTGGAGTACCGCGCCCCGGATGCGGATGTATTTGACCGCCTGGAAGCCGCATTGCTGGCCCAAGCGCAAACAGAGGCCGAACGCTTCGGGCTGGGATTGGAGATCGAGAAGCTGGGCAGCCACGCCCCCTCACCGATGAGCGATGCCGCGCAAGAAGCGTTCGCCCAAGCCGCCGATGCGCTGGGCCTCTCACACCTCTCTCTAGCCTCCGGCGCGGGCCACGACGCCCAATCGTTGGCCGAACTCTGCCCGGCGGGGATGATCTTCGTGCCCTCGGCGGGCGGGGCCAGCCACTCGCCGCGGGAGTTCACCGAGTGGGAGGATTGTGTGAATGGGGCCAATGTGCTGCTGCAAGGGGTGTTGGGGATGGCGACCCGTTGAAATAATTTTCAATCCACCGGTTCAATTCAGTTTGGATGAATGTCATAGTCGTCCCGACGATTGTTGAGACCTCATATCTCCTCAACCCCTCAAAATCTTTCCGATTTCATCGGCGTATGCTTTGCTTTCCTCATCGGGGGTGACCAATTCGATTTTCTCCGGGCTGTCCACGCCTATGCCCAGTTCCACGGCTCGGGCGATCTGGGCTTGCTGGAAGATAGGCCCTTTGGAAACTTTGGATGTGGTCCCAAAATGGCGCAGGATCGCCACGCCCACTGCGTCAATGGCGATGGGATCGGTCCCTGCCAGCACGACTTCTGAATTCACCTTCGTACCGGTGGCCGGGCCGCCTTTGGTGAAAGCCTCTACGCCGTCCAGGACGATCAGGGCCGATTGGTAGGCCGAGTTGATCTCGGCGATCTTCAACCTCTGGCTGCGGGAGATGTGCAGTTCATTCATATAGTTGTGCTTCTCTCCCGGAACGGTCTTGGCTACAAACCCCACCGAATTTTTCAACGCCATGGTGAAATGGCCGCCGAATTTGTGCGTCTTAAGGCAGCAGGTCTGCACCACTACGTCTGCCTCTAATACCGGGCGGGGGAAGGGGAAACCTTTTTTCCAATGGCTGTCCGGCGGGTGGATGATCTCCCAATCCTCGGCCCCCAGCTCTTCGAAGACGATGACCTCAAACCCCAATTCCTGGCCCAGCTCAAAGACGCCGATCTTCTCCATCGCGCCCCGGGTGTCGCCCATCCCGCTCCGGTCGCCTAATGTGATCTTGTCCGCCCCCATCGCTTGGAGTTTGGTCACCATCGCTCGCAATACGTCTGGGTGGGTGGAACCCGGGGTTGGGTCGGCGCTGTTGAAGTTCGGTTTGAGGAACACATGCTTCCCCGCAACCGGATTGATCCCTAATAGGTCAATCGCTCTCCGCACGCCCTCGGCGCGGTCGGTGG
>CBDUUP010000146.1:0-10008 GCA_965370435.1 uncultured Anaerolineales bacterium
CCCCCCCCCAAACCCCCTCGACTCCTAAAAACGCCACTTTCTAGTTCAAGTGTAAGACAAATCGGATTATTTGCGCTTGTTCTAGACATGAGCCAAAAACTTTTCCGTTGAAATACTTATGTGCAATGTTAAGCTAAATGCTGAACGCATGCCAACCTGGGGTATACTGTAGAAAATCATCCCGTAGAGAGTGTAAATGAGCAAATCAACCGAACAAGAACGCTGGGAAGCGGAAACCGTGGAACCAACCCTAAAACGCTTCCCGGAGCGCAAGGCCGAATTCGAAACCTCCTCTGAGATTTCCATCCCCCGCCTGCTGACCCCCGAAGGAGAAGACAGCTACGCCGATAAACTTGGTTTCCCCGGCGAGTATCCCTTCACCCGGGGGGTGCAGCCCACCATGTACCGGGGCAAACTGTGGACCATGCGCCAGTACGCCGGGTATGCCAGCGCGGAGGAGTCCAACCAACGCTACCGCTACCTGCTGGCCCAGGGGCAGACCGGGCTATCGGTGGCATTCGACCTGCCCACCCAGATCGGCTATGACGCCGACCATCCGTTGGCGGAAGGCGAGGTGGGCAAAGTGGGGGTGGCTATCTCTTCGGTGGAGGATATGGCCGCCCTCTTCCAAGAGATCCCCCTCGACCAGGTCTCCACCAGCATGACCATCAACGCTCCTGCCGCCATCCTTTTGGCGATGTACATCGCAGTGGGGAAACGTCAGGGCGCAGAGCCGGACAAGCTGCGCGGCACGGTGCAGAACGACATCCTGAAAGAATACGTGGCCCGGGGGACCTACATCTTCCCGCCGGAACCTTCCATGCGTTTGATCACCGACCTGTTCAAATACTGCCAGAAGGAAACCCCGCGTTTCAACACCATCAGCATCTCCGGCTACCACATCCGGGAGGCGGGGTCCACTGCTGTGCAGGAGATGGCCTTCACCCTGGCCAACGGCATCGCCTACGTGCAGGCCGCTATCGAAGCCGGTTTGGACGTGGACGATTTCGCCGCCCAGCTATCCTTTTTCTTCAACGCCCACAATGACTTCCTGGAGGAGGTGGCGAAATTCCGGGCCGCTCGCCGCCTGTGGGCCAAGATCATGCGCGGCCGCTTCAAGGCTCAGAACCCCAAGGCCTGGAAAATGCGCTTCCACACCCAGACCGCCGGCTCCACCCTCACCGCCCAACAGCCGGAGAACAACGTGGTGCGGGTGGCGCTCCAGGCGTTGTCGGCAGTGATGGGCGGAACCCAATCCCTGCACACCAACAGCATGGACGAAGCCCTCTGGCTGCCCACCGAGAAGGCGGTGCGGGTGGCCCTGCGCTCCCAGCAGATCATCGCCCACGAATCCGGGGTGGCCGACACCATAGACCCTCTGGCCGGTTCCTACCTGATCGAACACCTGACCGACGAGATAGAACAGCGGGCCGAGGCCTACATCCAGAAGATCGACGACCTGGGCGGCGCGCTGGCCGCCATCCAGAGCGGCTATATGCAAAGCGAGATCCAGGAGGCCGCTTACCAATTCCAAAGAGCGGTGGAAACCGGGGAGCAAACCGTGGTGGGAGTGAACGCGTTCGAGGTAGAAGAAGAGATCGAGCTAGATCGCTTGAAAGTCAATCCCGCGCTGGAACAATCCCAGCACGCCAGCCTGAAAGCGCTCCGCCAAAACCGCGACGCCGCGCGAGTGAGCGAACTGCTCACCCACCTGGAGGCCGCCGCCCGCGGAGATGAGAATCTCATGCCGCTATTCATCACCTGCGTGGAGACTCACATCACTCTGGGCGAAATATGCGGCTTGCTGCGGGAGATCTGGGGCGAGTACGTGCCGCCAAGTTGGTGAACGAATACCTTGCGAAGGTTGATAATTCAAAGTAATATATATTGAGATATATCTCACAATCAACCTATTCTCGTTAGACATACGTCGAGGGAGACGAATGCCCAAAATAAAACGCATTGACCACATCGCCATTGTGGTGGAAGATATTGATAAGGCCCTGGATTTCTGGCGGGATGCCCTGGGGTTGGACCTCTCTCACGTGGAAGAGGTCCTCGAACAGGAGTCGATGGTGGCGTTCCTTCCGGCCAGCGAGAGCGAGGTGGAGTTGGTCGAGCCGACCACGGATACCTCCGGGGTCTACCGCTATATGCAAAAACGCGGCCCCGGCATGCACCACATTTGCTTCGAGGTGGACGATATCCACACCATGCTGGAGCAGCTCAAGGAGAAGGGCGTGAAGCTCATTGACCAAGAGCCGATCATCGGCACGGGCGGCAAGAAAATCGCCTTCATCCACCCGGAAAGCGCCCACGGTGTGCTGATAGAACTCTATGAGCTGACCGGTGAGGAGAAGAAGATCCGCTTGCGGCGTGCCAGGGAACTGGCCGGGCGGGTGCGCGTGAGGGGACAGGTGGCCGCGGCGGGGGTGATGGGCTTCCTGCGCGGCCTGCGGGATGGGAATGGGGATAAAGAGGAGGCGGAAGAGGCGGAGGTTGAGGGGGATGTGTAGGTAATTAATTTTTCACCACAAAGACTCGAAGACACAAAGATAAGCTAAAAACTTTGTGGCTTTGTGCCTTCGTGGTGAATATGTTTTTTAATGGGGAAGATTTTTACCCCGTTGGAACGAAGTCGTATTCCCCCACCCCTTGAACCAGCAAGTAGCGGGACACTGATTCGCTCATATTGAACACCGTATGCTTGCGAGGGGGCTTCACTTCACAGCGGTTTCCGGGGGAAAGGGTATGGGGCTCCTCCTAACCAATCCCAAAAAGCCAGTTCCACAGCGCAGCCAGCCACGCCCAGAAGGTGGACGGTTGGGCGTCAGGCGGGGTCGCCAGATGAATATCGGAATCGTTGGAACTAGCTCCCGTGTTGAACACCGGGCATGTGATCGCGTCGTAGTCGCCGCCGTTATCCAGCGTGCGGGGGTTGCTGGCGGCTCCGGTGTTGGTATCAATGTTGAAGAGCTTGTTGCTGTCGGTCCCGGAATCCTGTCCGGTTGTGCCCAAGAGATAGCCATTCTGGTGAAAGGTCAGCCCCTCCATGCCATCCACATCCAAGGGACCCACACTGGTGACCTCGCCGGTCTCCTTGTCAATCCGCGCCAGCATATCCCCCGATCCGTCATTGGTAATAATGCCATACAGTTGTCCAGAATTATCGAAGGCAATATCGCTGACATCCTTACGGTTTCCGATCTTTCCAATGGGCACGTAATCATTCCCCTCAAATGCGCTTGTGACTATGCGGCCGTTGAAAGAATAGATCTGGAAAAGGAGGTCCTGGTCTGCCTTTTCGGTCCTACGGTTGACGCCATAGAGAATTCCGTTCGTTGGGTCGAAGGCGAGTCCCACAACATAGGTCATATTCTGAATGCCTAATACGCCATCGCCGCTGCCGATTGGATCCCGTTCGGCGATGAACACACCCGTAACGAGATCGTATCTCCCCAGGTAGCCATTATCCACCCCCCAGATATATCTCGTGGAGTGGTTATAGGCAATGGCCTCAACCCCGGTAGTGCCCGTCCCCGTACCGATATTGGTCTCGTTGGTGACAGAGTTAAAATCAGTTATATCCACTACCGTGAGCAGGTCGCTGCCGCCCGCGCCCCCAGTATTAGCGACCAGGTAGCACATATCCAACTCCGGGGTAGAAGAAGGCGAGACCGAAGGGCTGCCGATGCCGGTGGCGTACGCGGTGTTGGTCAAGGTGCTAGTGTAGGTTGGGGTGGGCGTGCTGGTGGCGGTGGCGGTCGGCGTTGGGGTGCCGGTGTCGGTTGGAGTGCCGGTATTGGTTGGGGTGGGCGTCTGTGTGGGAGTGGCGGTCGGCGTTGGGGTGCTGGTGTGGGTTGGAGAGGGCGTGATGGTGGCGGTGGCGGTCGGCGTTGGGGTGGGGCCTATGGAGGACCCAATGTAGCTCTGCCGCCGGGATTCGAAATCATCAAAGTAGATAGAGCCGATCATGATGGGGTCAACTAGGTCTAGAAGGCCCACTCCCAGGCGGGCATAATCAATCTCGTGTTGGTCGTTGTCTACGTTGGAGGCCCGCCCGGCCTGCTGGCTGTCGATCCACAGGGTCAGGCTGCCATCGTCGGCGCCGGGCGCGGAAGATGCCTGCCAGTCTATCTCCACAGAGTGCCAAGCGTCGCTGATGGGGACATAGCCTCCGGCGCTGGCATAGCTTCCATTGTCCCTGCGCACCCAGGCGACGATATCATACCCGCCCTGAGAGCGGCGTATCTCGACCCGCACCATGGCTCCATTGGCGATGGAATAACCCACGAAAATGCCAACCTTATTGTACTCCGCCATGGGGATGGAATTGAGGTCCAGGTAGAAACGCGCCCGGTAGCGGACTTCGTTCTGCAGCGACCTATCTTCCAGATAGAGGGTGGTGGTGTCATTCAGCGCTGCCTCCAATCCATTGGATCCGTTAAAAGCCGCCGTTCCGCTCACCTGCAAATCCCCGCCGTCGGTGACCGTCTCCGGCCATGCCGAAAGGCCTCCGCTCTCGAAATCATCGCTGAAGATCGCGTCTCCCGATGGGGGAGGTCCCAGGGTGATACCAGGGTCCAGGCCGATGTAGGTAACTTGATTGGAATAGAAGGCGTCAAGATAGATGGATCCGGTGGTTGCGGGGTCAACGTTGAAAGCCAGACCCGCGCCAAGGTGGACTCCGTCCAGTTTGTGAGTGTCATTATCCAGTCCGGTCAATTGCCCCTCTTGCTGCCCATTGACCCAGAAAGTGAATTGCCCATCATTGGCGCCAGGCGCGGTCGCCCCCTGCCAGTCGAATTCGATGGCAGTGATGCCATCAACAATAGTGACCCAAGGGGTGTGGCTCAAGGATAAGTCATCGCTCCACACGGTGCCTTGAATCTGGTAGTTGCCCTGATACTGCCGGAAGGAGATGTGCAGCAAAAATCCTTCCGTAAAGGAAAAGCCGTCAAACAGTCCAAAGACATCGTTTCCCAGCAACGCCCCGTTGGGGTCGAAGTAGAAGCGGGCTCGGTAGCGCGGCTCCGCCTGAGGAGAATTGTCCTGAACGTACACGGTGATGTCGTCAACCAGGTCAACCTGCAGGCCATAAACGCCTTCCATGGCCGCTGCTGCGGAAACATGCAGGTCCCCTCCGCCAGTGCCTTTCAGAGGCCATGCTGATAGATCACCGCTTTCAAAGCCATCCTCGAAGATCTCAGCAGGCCCCAGGAAGTTAACGATGGAGTTGGCGCGGTTTCCCATGCCGAAGTAGTCAAGGGTAGAACTGACTCCCATGGGGAAGGGTACGGCATAAAGTTCGGGCCAATTGGCGACAGCCGAAATCGCAACATTGGTACTGGTTAGCAAAAGAACCAGGATGATGGCAGCGAAAATCAGCTTATTGTAAATTACACGCCGGATGACCGAGGGGACATTTAGGATTTTTCCGGAATGGTCTATTAGGTTCGATAGAGATTTAGTGATCGACCTAAACATGTTCGCCTCCACGGCTGAGAGCTTGAGGGTTGGGATAGATATGCTTTCACTATTAGGCTGTCTTCGGCAATCTAATAGTTTATGTTCGCGGCCAAGTTTTCGTCCGCGCTAAACAACCGTAAACTTACTTAACATACGTAAAAAGCTTGAAAAAAGTTCCCCCCTAATTGACGATAAATTTGTTTGCTCTTTTCCATTGACCAGGATCATGGTTGAGTGAAATGTAATCTCTTGCCGAGTGGTATTGGACTATGTGTATACAAAATTATAACATATCGCAACCGCAATTAATGTCAAAGGCCATTTGAACCCCCAATATCGCCATTGAGGTCTTTTTGAGTGATTGCGACCTCATACTGCCACGAAGTCGTATTCCCCCACCCCTTGAACCAGCAAGTAGCGGGACACTGATTCACTCATATTGAACACCGTATGCTTTCGAGGGGGCTTCACTTCACAACGGTCTCCGCAGGAAAGATAATAGGTCTCCTCCGGGTCTTGCAGGCTGACCTCGATCCTCCCTTCCAAGCAGAACATCGTGTCGGTGACCTGGGTGTGATGATGCCAGGGGGTGGATTCGCCTTTTTCCAGGGTGAGGATGCGGACTCGAACCTCCGGGGTTTGGAGGATGGTTTCTGTATTAGGGTTATCGGACATCTATTTGCCTCGATTCACGATCACAATGCTGGCGACCACCAATCCGCCGCCCACCAGCAGCCGCCAATCCAGGACCTCGCCCAGGAAAATCACCCCCAACAGGACGGCCAACACCGCAACGGCGTAGGTCACCATGGTAGTGCGGGTGGGGCCAATCGAATGAAGGAGATAATAATATAACAGGTAAGCGATGCAAGACCCCATAACCCCCAACCAGACTAAAGCAATCCAGGTGAGGGACAAGGCTGGGATGGTGAACGGGGATTCAACCAGCGGCGCTGCGAACCACATCAAGGCATCCGCCACCATTAGGGGGAATAATGCCTGCACAATCGAGGAGACCTTTTTCAAATTTCGCCTGGCGATAACCGAACTCACCGCGTAGAATATGGCCGCCAGCAAGACCGCCGCCTGACCCCAAATTAGGTTTCCCTGGCCTCCCACGTCCCGCCCCAACAAGGTCACCACACCCGCAAATCCAAATAACACCGCTACGCTGCGCTTCCAGGTCAAGCGGTCGTCGGTGAGAAAGAAATGGGCGATGAGGGTGGTGAATAGGGGCACGCTGCTGTTCAGGATGCCGGCCACCGCCGAATCGATGTAGACCTCTCCCCAGGAGATCAGGACGAAGGGCAAGGCCGTGTTGGTCACTCCCACCAAAGCCAGGAAAAGCCAGGCGCTCCGGTCTCGGGGCCATTTAGGACGGGTGAGGGCGGCTACGACCAGCAATCCCACCACGCCAAACAACAACCGGAAGGCAACCAGGGTGACCGGCCCGATCTCCTCCAGGGCGATCTTGATCCATAGGAAGGAAGACCCCCAGGCCAGACTCAAACCAATAAAAGCGAACCAATCTTTAGACTTCAATGCGAACCTCCAGAACAGGTTGAGAACAAAGGGAGTTATACCATAATCGGGACTTCTCAGGTTGGACATCTTCTGGCAGCTTTGAGTTGGTTATGTTGTCGCGTAACTGGGCGCAGCAACGCTGCGCCCCTACAGAAGAGATGGTGTTCCTTTTCCACGCCGCGGGACATATCTCAACACAAAGGGGATCAATTCGGTGTTAAAATTTTATCCATGACCAATCCATCACGGCGGGTGAACCCGCGATTGCTGCAATCCGAACCGATGCGCCGCTGTGAGCTGTCGGAGTGCCGAGGGGCTTGCTGTCTGCATGGGGCCTGGGTGGACCAGACCGAGGCGGAGGACATCCAGGCTCACGCGCCGACAATACAATCCCACATGCCGGAGGGCTGGCGCGACCCCGGCGGCTGGTTCGACGGGCGGCGGGAGCCGGACCCCCATGCCTTGAGCGGCGAGGTCCTCCACACAACGGTTCTCTCCGACCCCGACCATTACGGCGGCAGCGCATGTATCTTCCTGCGCCCGGATCACAAGTGCGCCTTGCAGGTCGCCGCGGAGGCCGAGGGGCAGCATCCCTGGCGGTTCAAGCCCTTCTACTGCATCCTGCACCCGCTCGACCTGGATGAAGGGGGAGCCATCACCCTGGATGTGAATGAAGCCTTGCTGGAAGAACCGGCAAGCTGCATGCGCCCCTCCTCGGAGAGCAAACCGCTGTTGATGACATTTGAACCGGAGTTAAGATATTTATTAGGGGAGAATGGGTATGAAAGATTGGTTAAGACTACGGAGTAATCCCATCCCCCTTGAAACAGCGCCGATCACGGCAAGGGGATGTCGGTGGGCGTTGGGGTCAATGTGGGGAGGGGGGTATCAGATGCAGTAGGTGTAGGGGTGGAGGTTGGCGTCACAGTGGGGGTAGGCGTCGCGGTGGGTGTATCGGTGTCCAGGCCGCCAGTGGGGGTGGGCGTCCAGGTGGCGGAGGGGGTGGGCGAGGTCGTAAAAGTAGGCGTGAGGGTTGGGGTGCGGGTGGGGCCGCCGCAGTCCAGATCATCCAGGTACGAAAAAGAACCCGATTCAGGATAATAACGCCGGTCCAGGGAATCGTGGCTGTAACTCCTGGCCCAGAAACGCCAATAGACCGTGTCTGGCCCAGGATTGGCGAAGGTCTTGATCATTATAGAGCTACTCCAGGTCTTCCCAGAGCGGGTGAGCCAAAGACTGGTGTAATTTTTGAAACTGGAGTCGCGGGCGTATTCGACCTGGACGGTGAAGAGCCGCTCGGAGTTATCGGCCGCTTTAATACTGAATAAGTTTCTGCACTTGGTTATTTCCCCCGACATGGGGCCTATGGGATTGGAAAACTTGATCTTCCCGCCGCAGTTCAGGCTGTCCACAAAAGAGAAGGGGGTGTTGGCCGGATAGTAGGTGAGGTTGCCCTTGTTGTCCAGGGCCATGAATCGCCAATAGACGGTGTCCGCGCCGGGGTTACTGTTAGTATTCAAGACGATGGGTTCGCTGTAACGATCCCCCCAGATATTGGTGAGCTTCACGTCCCGGCTGGCGCTGAAGCTGGGATTGAGGGCCTGCTCGACTTTAACCCAGGAGATGCCGTCGGGGTCGGTGGCGTTCACTTCGTGGACGAAGACACAGTTGGTAATAGAGCCAGAGGGCGGGCCATACACTTCGCTGAAAAATGTGGTGGTAGGGTCGTCCGCCGGGGTTGAACTGGGGTAGGAGACGGAGGTGGTGGTCGGTTCTTGGGTCACGGTGGAGGAGGGGACCAGGGTGGGGGTGTTAGAGCCAATGGCAGCGGCCAGGGTGTCCGTAGGGGTGAATAAGTTCCAGGCCAACGCCTGGGCGGTGGCGGTCAAGGAATCGGTAAGCCCGACAGTTTCGGGGTTGATTTCCATCCATTCCCGAATCTCGGCCTTGGTCATCTGGCCTATCACCGGGGGCGTGACAGCATCCACCAACCAGGCGGTTTGAGCAGCGGTCAACGCCAGATTAGCCCCCTGGTTGCCCACCATGCAGTCCCCGCTCAAGCAGGTCACGTAAGCGTGGGAGGTGTCCCGGTCTACGAGGAGGCCCATATATCCCTGCTGGGATATGGCGATGCCGACCAGAGTATCCACCTGGATCACGCTTCCATTGGCGGTCAGCACCCAAACCTGTCCCCACCCGAGTTGAATCTTAATAATCACGCCGCCCGAATCTTGCTGGATGTCCAGGGTGAGCAAGGTGTCCCCGCCCACTCGCAGGATGCCGCCTCCGGGAAAATCAAGGCGCAGGAAACCTGTGGGGCCGGTCCATAGCTGGCCGCCAGTCGGCAGGGTTTGGTTGTCGGAGGCGGGGGTGTAGTCCTGCTGGCCGGGGGGGCGAATGAACACCTCGCCCTTTATTTCGTGGAGGGAGGCTTCCAGAAGCAGAGGAGGCGATGTCATCGGAAGGTTGCATGCGGATATAAGGAGAATGAGACCAAAAAGGCTGAGGAGGATTCGAGGTTTCATGTTGATGGCTATGCGCAATATAATGGTTGTTCTTCCGTTTGGATTGGTGCAAGTATAAGGCCATTATACTGGATGACGAGGTGGCGTTTGGAGCGCGAAAGGCGCGAAATAACGCGAAAAACGCGAAAGGGTTAAGAAGATGGGATGGTATTGGAGTTAGAGGGAGGCGTATTGCAGAGGGACGCACGTCGGTGCGTCCCTACGAGTAGTTTTTTTTGGTGTTAATATATCTGTCCGACTGGGGAGTATTGCAGGAACCGGCTAAAGCCTCGACTCCATTAAACGCAATGGGGCGGGGACAAGCCCCGCCCCAACGAGAATATTTTTCTTGGTGTTTTAGCGTCTTGGTGATGAATGAGTTATTCGTACCTCAACGCCTCCACGGGTTCCAGGTTGGCAGCGCGGTTGGCGGGGTAGATGCCGAAGAACAGGCCGACGGCGGTGGAGAACAGGGTCGCCAGAAGCACCGCGTCCATCCCGATGACGGGGA
>CBDUUP010000147.1:0-9909 GCA_965370435.1 uncultured Anaerolineales bacterium
GGGGGAAAGGGTGATGGTGGGGGTCGAGGAGGGGGTCAGTCCGGTGGGGAATTGGGTCAGGGTGTTGGTCGGACCGGGGGTGAGGGCCTCTATCCGGGCCTGGGCGGTCAGGGCCGCGGCGGTGAATTGTGCCTCGGCTTGATCCCCGGCGGGGGTTTCCTCGCCGGAGGAACCACAGGCAGAGATAAGGAAAGCGATCAGGGCCAAAATCAAGAGGCGTTTTTGGAGTGATTTTTTCATTTTGTTCCTTTGCATAAGGGTGATTATATTTGTCTCAGTTCCGGCAGTGATAGGCTGAATAAATTTGCGCTTGGCCTTGAAAGGCGGGGTTCTTGCGGGTCAATTATGCCTCATCTTGCTCTACTGTGCAATAGCGGGGATGAAGGTTGTTTTCTTCATTTTAGAAACTTCAGGGTATTGGATATGTTTTTGGGTCGTTGGCGCGCCGGGGCGACCCAACGTTTGGCATAGCTCACGCCAAGCGGGTCGCCCTTACGGAGGGACTGGCGAAGGTGACCCGGCTGAAACCTCGACTCCTAGGATAGCTATGAGGATTTCCAATGAAAGGCCAAGACTATTCATGGAATCTTCATAAATTACGTCCTATTGGAAGATCGGGGAGGGAATTGAATTGGGGAAATACACATAAAAACTAAATATAACCTACGTAAATGGGCTTATTCTCTTGACAAAATTCAATATTTCGTATATTATATTCCTATAAAGTGAAATTGAATTCAAGAAATCATAACATCGAGGAGAAACATCATGGAAGCCGAACAAAACGAACCCACCCAACGTCCCGCCAAGTGGGGGCCTCCTTTCTTCACAATTTGGACCGGCCAGGCGATCTCGATGCTGGGCAGTTCTTTGGTCCAGTTCGCCTTGATCTGGTGGCTGACCATCGAAACTAAATCCGCAACGGTACTGGCGCTCAGCACCCTGGCCGGATTTCTGCCCCAGGTTTTGCTAGGGCCTTTCGTAGGGACGTTGGTGGACCGCTGGAACCGGCGGCTCACCATGCTGGCCTCAGATAGTTTGGTGGCCCTGGCGACGGTGGGCTTGGCGGTTATCTTCGCGGCCGGAAACCCCAGCGTTGGAGTCATCTACGTATTTCTGTTCATCCGTTCGGTGGCCGGAGTGTTTCAGTATCCGGCCATGGCCTCTTCGACCTCCTTGATGGTGCCTAAAGAGCATTTGACCCGCGTCCAGGGGTTGAGCCAAGCGCTGGATGGGGGCATGAATATCGTCTCCGCGCCGGTGGCGGCTTTGCTGGTGGTGAAAATGTCCACCCAGGGTATCTTGATGATTGACGTGGTCTCCGCTTTGTTCGCCATTGTGCCGCTTCTCTTCATTCATATCCCCCAGCCGCAGCGGGAGATGGGGGAGGGCGGGGAGACCGAGGAGAAGCCATCTTTCTTGCAGGACCTGGCGGCCGGTTTTCGTTACGTGTGGAATTGGAATGGCGTCCTGTACTTGATGGTGGTTGCCACTTTGCTCAATTTGATCTTGAATCCGGCTTTCTCCTTGATCCCGCTTTTAGTTACCGACCATTTCAAGGGCGGGGCGCAGCAATTGGCCTGGCTGAATATGGCGGTGGGGTTTGGTTTTCTGTTCGGGGGGCTGTTTCTGGGAGTCTGGGGAGGGTTCAAACGGCGTATAATGACCACTCTGATTGGTATGATCGGGCTGGGAATCGGCACGCTCTTGATCGGTCTGCTGCCTGGAGATAGGTATTGGATGGCGGTGATCGCCGTGTTTGCGGTTGGATTCAGCATTCCGATCGTGAATGGGCCGGTGCGGGCGATTTTCCAAACTGCGGTGGCCCCGGAGATGCAGGGACGGGTGTTTTCGCTCTTGCGCACGGCCGGTTCGGCAACGACGCCCATAGGATTGCTTTTGGCCGGACCGATAGCGGATTGGCTGGGGATTCAGACCTGGTTCTGGTTCGCGGGCGGGGGGATCATCCTTCTGGGTGTGATCAGTCTCTTCATTCCCGCATTGATGAACCTGGAGGATGAGATCAAAGGAACGAGTGGGTCTGAGGAACAGGATGCCGAAGAGCAGGCTGCCCCGGAACCCGCTCCGGCTGCATCGGATTGAGGTATTGAGATTAAGCCCTCCCGCAGGCAGGGAACTTTGGGTTCCGCGGCCTGCGGGAGTATTGTTTTAAGGGCGGTTAGTCAAATTGGAAATCCCATCCGAAGCTTACGCCTATGCGGTCCTCTCCAGCGTCCACGGTGACGTTCCAGGCGGCATTGCCGCCCTGGGTGGGGTAGGTCCAGCCGCCGGGGATGAGGATGACGCTGTTGGTGGCGCTCAAGGGGTCAATGGATACGCAGTAGGAGCCGGCGCTCAGGCCGGTGAAGCTGTAACTGCCGTCTCCGGCGGTGAGGGTGGTTGCCAGGCCGGTGGAGGGGCAAGCTCCGGCCCCCAGGTCCACCAATACACCGGCGAAGCCAACTTCACCCGCGTCCAGAGTGCCGTTGCCTCCGTAGATTCCGCCGCCCAGGTCGATGCAGCCGGAAGGCACGGGGTCGGCGGGGTTGAAGATGGGGCAGTAGTCGTTCCAGACGATGCCGCTGATGGAGGCGGGCATGGGAGTGGGGGTGGGCGGGGGGGTGAAGACCGGCAGGAGCATAGGGTCGCCGGTCAGGATGGTGACGTAATACGCCCAAAGCCAGCAAAATCCGCCCGGTTGGTCGAGGTTTTTGGTGTAGTAAAAGCTGCTGTCGGACAGACGCCCCACCGCTTCGGTGGTCTCGCCGACCAGCACCGCGCCCAGCCAGTCGAAGGGCTGGCCGGGGCCGGTGCGGCAGTTGGTGTCCAATGTTACGGTGAGGGTGACGATATTGGATGAGGAGGTCGAGGTGGAGGTGGGGAGGGGAGTGTCGGTGAGGGTGGCGGTGAATTGAGGGGGTTGGGTGGGGGTGAAGGTGGAGGTGGATCCCTGGGAGGTATTCTCTCCCGCGGCGATGGTCATGGTGAGTTGGGCGGCCACGGTTTGGGCCACGGCGGTTTCCACGACGGATTGATCGGGCGGGTTCGGCGACGAGGTGCAGGCGCCTACTATGAGCATCAGGATGATGAGGATGGTCAAACTGGATATCTGTTTCATTTTATTCTCTCCTCTTTGAGGGGTAGTCAATGGTGTCAGTGTACAGTATTTGGGCGAAAAAGACAAGGCTGGGAGGGATGGGGGATGGTTGCCTCGTTAGGCTGAGTTGGGTTTTAATACAAGACACGAAGGCTCAAAGGCACGAAGTTTTTTGTTTTTCTTAGTGTCTTTGTGTCTTCGTGGTTAAAGGTACTTCGTCCATTTCGATCTTCAAGGGGAGATCAGTCTGAGTGGGGGAAAGCCGCCCCTGCATGGACCAGGGGCCGGTCCAGGTGATCTGCACGGGGACGAGTTGGCCGCGCAGGTCGTTCTCCGATTCCACGAAGACCAGTTTGTTGGTGGGGGTGCGGCCCTTCCAGCGGTCTTTTACCTGGGCCTCCACCAGGATCTCCACGGTCTCGCCGAGGAGAGCGCCGTTGATCTCGGCGGCGATCCCGGCCTGGAGGTCTTCCAATGCGCGGAAACGAGTCCATTTCTCTTCATCGGGCACGTCATCGGGCATCCGGCGGGAGGAAACCGTGCCCGGCCGGGGCGAATAACGGGCCAGATGGGCGACGTCCATTCTGAGTTCGGCCAGCAGGTCGAGGGTGCGCTGGAACTGCTGGGCGGTCTCGCCGGGAAAGCCGACGATGACGTCGGTGGCGATGGCGGCGCCGGGGATGCGCTCTCGAATCTTGTTCACCAAGATACGGTAATCTTGGCTGGTGTATTCCCGCTTCATGTTGGCTAATACCTCATCATCCCCGGCCTGCACGGGGACTTCGAGGTGTGGCATAACTTTAGGGAGTTGGGCTACAGTGTCTAAGAGATCGTCGGTCATCCAGTTGGGGTGGGAGGTCAGGAAGCGGATGCGTTCTAATCCCTCAATTTCGTGAACCAGGCGCAGCAGACCCGCCAGGTCCGGCCCCTCGGGGATGTCTTTGCCGTAGCGATCCACGATCTGGCCCAGCAGGGTGACTTCCTTCACGCCCTGACTCACCAGGGAGCGGGCCTCGGCCACTACGTCGCCCACCCGGCGGCTGCGCTCGATGCCCCGTTTATAGGGGATGATGCAGTAGGTGCAGGCGTGCGAGCAGCCCAATACCACCGGCACATGGGCGGCAACCAATTTCCCGCGCTCCTGCTCCGGGAGGATCAAATCCCCGTCCATCAGGGCGAAGCGGCGGGAGGTCTCGGCCTGGGTCTGGGCGTAGGTCTCATCCTGGGTGAGGAAGGCCATCAGCGGGCCGGGGTCGGAGGGCGGGGAGAAGACGTCCACGTAGGGATAGCGTTCTTGGAGGTGGTCGTGTCCTTTCACGCCCACCATGCAGCCCATCAGGTTGATGACCAGGTTGGGGTTTTTCGTTTTCAAGGGCTTCAGCGATGACAGGCGTCCGTGGGCCTTGTCTTCGGCGCTCTGGCGCACCACGCAGGTGTTGAGAACGATCACCTCAGCCCCCTCGGCGCGGGGAGAGGGGCTGTAGCCCAGACGCTCCAGCGCAGAGGCCACCCGCTGCGAGTCGGCTACGTTCATCTGGCAGCCAGTTGTCCAAATGTGATACTTCATGTCCAGAATTATATCAGGGACGGAGTTGGGGGTAAACAGGTAAATAGTGATTGGGTGATTAGGTGACAAGGGGCAAGTTGCAAGTTGGCAAGAGGCAAGTGGGCAAGAGGCAGGTGGGGGGGCGACGTAGGGGGATTTTCTGTTCGTATCTAGCTCTCAAAAAAACCGCCCATGTATGCCAGGATCGCTATGAGGATAACGCCGAGGAGGGCAAGACCTTTGGGAAGGTTGTAACGTTCGCATATGGCCTTGAAAATCACGTAAATGGGGCCAATCACGCAGAAGATGATGAAAAGATGGGATTGAATGGCTTCCCCGAGAACCACCAACAAGATTATCACCCCGATTGCGATAATGATTTCGAGAAGAGCCAGGCTCATGGTCTATCTCTCAACGAGGTAGTTGACCAACAGGACACCCTTAAATAGCGCGTTCCGAGGCTTTGCGAATATAATCTCAAATGATATGATTGTTTAGATTATTCCCCTGTTCCGATTCTCGTTCCGAGGAGTGAACGATGAGCCAAGCCTATACGCTGCCTTTTGACCAGATAAACGCCAGTGATTTGCTCCGTGTGGGGGGGAAGGGGGCCAACCTGGGCGAGATGACCCAGGCGGGGTTCCCGGTTCCGCAGGGTTTTTGCGTCAGCACGGAGGCCTTCGGGCAGTTCATGGCGGCCTCCGGGGCGAGCGAGGAAGTGTACGCCGCTCTAGAATTATTGGCCCCGGATGACGTGAAGGGGGTTCGTCGGGCGGGGGCGGAGGCGCGGGGACGGCTGGGCGGGGTGGAGATTCTGGCGGAGATCGCCGAGGCGGTCCTGGCGGCCTGGGAGGAGCAAGGGATCGAACACGCTTACGCGGTGCGCTCCTCCGCCACGGCGGAGGAGCTGCCGACTGCTTCCTTCGCCGGGCAGCAGGATACCTTCCTCAACGTGCGGGGGCGGGAGGCTTTGCTGGCGCGAGTGCGGGACTGTTGGGTCTCGCTGTTCACCGACCGGGCTATCCTCTACCGGGCGCAGAACGGTTTCTCTCACCGGGAGGTGTCGTTATCGGTGGTCGTGCAGCGCATGGCGTTCCCGGAGGTGTCGGGTATCCTCTTCACCGCCGACCCGGTCAGCAACCACCGGGGGCATCTGAGCATTGAGGCCAGCTACGGGCTGGGGGAGGCGTTGGTGGCGGGGCTGGTAACGCCGGACAATTACAAGGTGGACAAGAGCGATTTGAGCATTTTGAATATTACGGTTGGGGAGAAGCAAATGGCGATCCGGCCTCTGGCTGAGGGAGGGACGGTCCGGGAGGAGGTGGGCGAAGAGCTGCGCGCTGCGCGGGCGTTGGACGATGAACAGGTACGCGAACTCGCCGCGTTGGGAAAACGCGTCGAGGCGCATTACGGGCAGCCTCAGGATATCGAATGGGCTATGGAGGGGGGGCGATTTTACGTATTGCAGACCCGACCAATCACTTCTCTCTTCCCCCTGCCTGCGCCGCGCATCGAGGACGACACCTTGCGGGTCTATATGAGCCTCAGCCACGCCCAGGTGATGACCGACCCGATCTCCCCCATGGGGATCTCGATCTGGCGGCTGCTGTTCCCCTTCGGAAAACCCGGCCCGCCCACCACCTATAACCCTCACATCTCCTCGGCGGGAGGACGCATTTACATTGATATGTCGCCGCTGCTGCACCTGCCAACCGGCCGACGTTTCCTTCCCATTACACTGACGATGGCCGATCCGCTGAGCGCCGGAGGGCTTCAGGAGATCATCGCGCGGGATGATTTCCGCAGGGGAGCGCCTAAAGCCAGCGCAAGTTTGCGGGGGGTGGGGCATTGGATGGGGCCGTTGTTCCTCAAGGGGATGGCCCGGCTCTGGCTGCTCCCCATGCGGGGGTCGGTGGAAAAAATTACCGCCTTCCTTGATGGCTACATCCAGCAGATGCAGGAGGAGATGGAGGGCGCGGCGCCGGGGGTCGAGCGGTTGAAGTTGGGCCACGAGTACATGGGCAACGTTTTTGTGGATGCGGCCCTGGCGGTGATACCCTTCATGATCTCGGGGGGGATTGGGATGGTGTTGGTCAACCGTCTGGGGCGCAAATACGGCGACCAGGAGGACGTTGACGCGCTCTGGCGGGGGCTGCGGGGTAACGTGGCGACCGAGATGGACCTGGAGGTTGGCGACCTGGCCGACCAGGTGCGAGCTTCGCCGACTTTGGCCGAGTATTTGACCACTTCAGACCCCGGGGATGTATTAGATTCGCTCTCCGATATTCCCGGCGGGGAGGAGTTCCTGGCCTCCCTGGAGGATTTCATGGAACGCTACGGGATGCGCGGCCCGGCGGAGCTTGACCTGGCCCGTCCTCGCTACAAGGAGTATCCAGCCGCGCTGCTGCAGGCCATTATCGGCAATCTGCAAAACCAGGAGTCGGGCTCACACCAGGCCCATCACGCCCGTCTGGTGGCGGAGGCCGCCGCCGCCCAGGAACGGCTGGAGAAGGCGGTCCGGCGGGGGCCGCTGGGCTTCGTGCGGGCCGCGCTGATACGACGATTTATCGGGAGGGCACGCATCTTGCTCACGGTCCGCGAGCATCCTAAATATCTGTTGATCCGGGTGGTTGATATGGTGAAGGAGGCGGCCCGGGAAGCGGCTCAGACCTTGCAGGAGGCCGGGCGGATAGATGCGGTTGACGATATTTTCTTCCTCGAACTTGCGGAGGCCGTCGCCGCTCTGGAAGACCCGGCGGAGGACCTGCGCCCGCGCATCGCCCAGCGCAAGGCCGAGCAGACCCATTTCTGGCGGATGACGCCGCCCAGGGTCATCACCAGCGAGGGAGAGATCCCGGTGTTGAAACATTCGGTGGAGAACCTGCCGGAGGGCGCGCTGCCGGGCGTGGCGGTCTCGGCGGGGGTGGTTGAGGGGGTGGCTAGGGTGGTTGTTGATCCTACGGCTGAGGTCCTCAACCCAGGCGAAATCCTGGTTGCGCCCTACACCGACCCCGGCTGGACGCCGCTTTTCATCAACGCGGCCGGGCTGGTGACCGAGGTAGGCGGGTTGATGACCCACGGCTCAGTGGTGGCGCGGGAATATGGCATCCCGGCGGTTGTGGGCGTGATTGACGCGACCAAACAGATACGAACCGGGCAGAGGATCCGGGTGGAGGGGAGTTTGGGGTGGGTGGAGATTCTTAAGGCGGAAGGATGATCCTTCGACAGGCTCAAGATGATAGGAGGGAGGGAGGAGGTATACAGGGAAACAGGTATACAGGTATACAAGTAAACACGGAAACAAGGAAATACTGAAACATGAATATATTCAATCTAGACACCGGCCAACTCCCGAAGTCAGCGCATAATTTATTTGGATGGTTCCTCTTTGGCGTTGCCGATGGAACTCAACTTCACTTTGATGGACATGAACCTTTGACCCGTGAGCTGGCTAAATCGGTCATAATTCATGGGTTGCGAAATGAGTACTATCGAAGTGGCGATATCGAAAAAGGGGTCTATGGGGTTGGTTTTGGAGGGTATCTGAGGAGCCTCTTGATAGATAGCCGATATTCAATTAAATTCCCAAGTTTGCCAGTCGCGTTTGTCTTAGGTTCATTTGAATATCAGATCAAAACGGTACCTGGTGATAGGGTAGGATTCCGGATCGACAACCATATGTTTTATGGATCGAGACCCCATGAGGGGCTTTCAGATGGTGATAGCAGTGCAGCCAATGAACGTCTCTGGAAGGCGATCCAAGATCGCCCCAAAATAATTTCATTCTTGGATTCAATGTTCCGCGAGGATACCATACTAACCCACGGCGGCGGAACATTGGATCAAACATTCACCTGGACCGAGAGAGGGGATGCAAAGTTGGGAGGTATCACGGGAAGGAAGTTTGTGCTGACCAGGGATGTGGGAGGCAGACTTGATATTCAGCCCTGGCCTGAGTATGAAGAATTCACTCATCCAATTTTATAAAACAATATAACTGAGAAGGCGCCAAGAGACTGAGTTTCATCCAAAAAGAACTTGACGTTTTATCAGAACTCGCGGCTAGTGAGGGGTCAAGGTTAAATCGCCGAGTTGCTCGAACTGATCTCAGCGGCGAACACCACCTTGCGTCAACGCCAGATGCTGTCGTAAGCGTGCTCGCCCTTGAGCAGGTCGCCCTCTGCGAAGCGTTGGGGGCGGAAGGGGGTGATGTCCACCAGCTTGGCCTCGCCATCTACGATCAGCTCGGCCATGCAGGCCCCCACCGCCGGAGCGATCTTGAAGCCGGTGCCGCTGAAACCGCATTGCAGATAGAAGCCCTCCGGCCCGTCCGGCCCCAGGATGGCGCGCTGGTCGGGGGAGATGCCGTCGTAGCCGCCCTGGGAGCTGTGCAGTTCGCCGCCTTCCATGACCGGCACCCGCAGGCAGATGCGCTCGACGGCCCGCTCCACGAAGCCGGGCTGAGCCTTGTCGGTGTAGCCCTCTGGGGATTCGCCCAGAGGGTTGCCGTCCTCCAGCCCAACCAGGGTGAGGCCGCCGGTCTCGGGCCGGAAGTACATTTCATTAACGTCGTCAATCACTGTCGGGTGAGTTGGGCCGAAATCGGGCGGGCGCTGGGTGAAGATCACATCGTGCCGCCAGGTGTTCACCGGCGTCTCCAATCCCACCATGCGGGAGACCTCCGCCGCCCACGGCCCCGCCGCGTTGACCACCAGCGGCGCAGAGAACTCTCCCTGGGGCGTGGAGACCCCGGTCACTTTGCCGCCCTTCGTATGGATGGCGGTCACCGGGCAGCCCTGCTCTAGTTTGGCCCCGGCCTGGCGTGCGGCGTCAATGAAGGTTTGAGTGGCGGCGGTGGGGTCGGCGTAGCCGGATTCGGGTTCGTAGGCGACGGCCTCGATGCCCTCCACAATGAATGTAGGAGCCAGCCGCTTCACGTCGTCCGCGCCGACCACCAGGCTGGGGATGCCGACCCGCTGGTGCATGGCGACGTTGGCCTTCATCTGCTCCACGTATTCGGGTTTGACGATCATGACAAATCCGGTGCGGGTGAACGAACAGTCCCCGCCTACCCTTTCCCCCCAATTGCGGAAATACTGGAAGGATTCCCAGGCCAGCCGGGTTTCGGTCTCCAGGTCGTAGTGCATGCGCACCAGCCCGCTGGAGCGCCCCGTGGCCCCGGAGGCCAGGGTGTTCTTCTCCAGGATGATGGACTTCATCCCCTTCTGGGCCAGGTGGAAGGCCAGGCTTGCGCCGTGTATGCCCC
>CBDUUP010000148.1:0-9884 GCA_965370435.1 uncultured Anaerolineales bacterium
AGGCGGACGTCGCGGTGAGCCATCAGCGCCAGGGGAGCCAGAAAGTGCTGGCAGAATTGGCGGTAAGCCACCCAGGGTTTCCCCTCCGGGTACATCTCGAAGGAGAGAGTGTCGATCAAGACCGGGCGGCCCTGGTGGAATTGAATGTTGTAAGCGCTGCTGTCCTTGAGCGACATGCCGAAGTCCAGAGCCCGCTGTTGGATCTTCAAGGTGGTCAGGGCGGCGTCCTTGAGCTGGCTGAAGCACCACTCGTAGGGGTAGGAAATGAAGGCCAGCGCCTCCGGCTGGATGACCTTATAAGCCAATTCCGCCTCGGCGGGAGGGACTTCGACCTCCTGGTGAGGGATCAGCAAGCCCTCGTCCACCAGAGCCTGATAGAGCTTGGAGGCCATCAAATGGTCGTAGTTCTCCCCGTACCCCCGGTTGATCTGGCGGTAGAGCGTTCCCTGGCGGGTGAATAGAAATCCGCTGGGATCGCGGAAGGAGGCGGAGAGGCGTTGGCTATTCTTGGTCATCGCCGTCGTCGGGCGCAGGCTCAGACTTGGAGAATACCCGCTTGAAGAAAGAGATGATCCGTCCCCAGGAATTGCGCAGCACCAGCGCCGCCCCCAGCAAAGAAGCTATCAGCAGTTGGATCAGGATACTGCCGGAGCCGGGGTCCAGATAAGCCTGGGCCTGGCGCAGGGGCGGGGTCAGCAGGGCGATGGTTTCAACTATTTTTGGAAGCATAGATACCTCGTTCAGATATGAGTGCGGAGATTGAATCTCCTATTTTGATGGCTTGGATTTTGACTCTTTCGGCCAGATGGTCCCGGCGCGCACCACGCCGCCCTCCGGCAGGTCGCTTTTGACCGTGGCGCTGTTGCCGATGCGGGCGCGCGCGCCTATATTGACATTCAAGTTCACCGTCACCCCCATCCCGATCAGGACGCCTTCCCCCACTTTAACCGCGCCCGCCAGGATAGCGCCCGGAGCGACGTTGACGTAATCGCCCAACACGCAGTCGTGGGAGATGATGGCCCCGGTGTTGACGATGCCGCCAAAGCCGATTTGCACGTCGGTGCCCACGTAGGCCAGGGGGAAGACCTGCACGCCCGGCGTGAGGGCGGCGCTGGCCTCGATGACGGCGGTGGGATGCGCCACCGGCGGGCAGACGAACCGGGCTGCCGCCAACTTCTCAAAGACCTTCACCCGGCTCATGACGTTACCGATACCGCCCACCGCGTTGATGGCCTGGCCGATGCCTTGCTGGTGTAGTTCAGGCAGAACCTCCCCGCCGCCCAGCACGGGCAGGTCCATCACCGTGTCGCCCTTGCGCAGCCCGTCGTCCACCACGCCTACGATCCGGTACCTATCCAGGGCGCGCACCAGGTCAATCAAGGCCTTGCCGTGCCCGCCGCCGCCGTAGATGATGATGGCCTCCGGGTCGAAATCGGTCACGCCGGTTTTCTCTACTATCCCGGATACGTAGCTCTGCACCACGCTCACCGTGACCATCGGCCCGGTGGGGAGTTGGCTCAGGTCCAGGTTGTGCTGTTGGGCCAGTGCCAGGGCTGGTTGGGTGATTCGCAGACCCTGGGGAACCTCCGCCGAGGTTTCGTCTTCAGCGGGGGGCGTTTCGATCTCAGGCGGCTGCCAATCGGAGGATGCAGCGATAAAGCAAAACGTCTCTCCGGCCTGCACGGTGTCGCCCTCAGCGTAGCGCAGCCCCACCACGAACCCGCCGCTCTCCGCGGCGACCTCGGCGGTGGACTTGGTGGTCTCCAACGTGCAGAGCAAGTCGCCTGGAGAAACTTGCTGGCCTTCGGCGACGTGCAGCCCGGCCAGCAAAGCCTCCGGCTCGTTGGGGTTAATTAAAGGAAATAGGACCGGAATCGCTTCGGACATGCCTATGGTTATACCATCTTTTGGGCGAGTTGGACAATCCCCTCCAAACTGGGCAGGGCGGCTTCCTCCAGCGGCCCGGAGACAGGGACCGGCGTCTCGGCCGCGCCCAGGCGGCGGGCGGCTTTCAGTTCAGGGCCGAGTTCCTCGGCGGCCCGGGCCAGAACCTCCGCGCCCCAGCCTAAAGTGAGGGTGCCCTCTTCAATTGCCAGCAGGCGGCCGGTCCTGCGGATGGAGTTAAGGATCGGCGTCATCTCAAAGGGGGACAACTGGGTCGGAATCACCAATTGAGTGAATATCTCGTGCTCGTAGGCCAGTTTCAGAGCGGCTTGACGGGCCAGTTCGGCCATGTAGCCATAAGCGGTGAGGGTCAATACCGGCGGCGGCGCGTCGCGGAGAGTCAGGGTGTATGTTGGGGCATACTCGCCAGTCTCTGTGTGGAGGGTGAATTCGTGGAGCTTCCCGGCATCCTGCAATTTGACCAGATACAACAGCTTATTCTCCACGAAGAGTACCGGATCGTCGTCTTTCAGGATAGCGTGGGAGAGCAGTTCGCCGGGGTCGCCCAGGGCGCAGGGGGCCAATACCCGCAGCCCCGGCACGCCCAGGAAGAGCTTCTCCAGGGTTTGGCTGTGAGTGGGGCCGTAGCCCCGCCGCCCGCCCATCGGCGTGCGGATGACCAGAGGGACGCTAACCTGGTCGTTGTACATCCAGCGGAATTTAGTCAAACTGTTGACCACCTGGTCGGCGATCAGGGTGACGAAGTCTCCAAACATGATCTCGACCACCGGGCGCAGGCCCCGCAGCGCCATCCCCGCCGCCACGCCTACGATACCCGCCTCGGAGATGGGCGTTGTGATAACACGGTCCGGGAAGGCGGTGGACAGCCCCTCGGCGACCTTGAATGCGCCTCCGTAGGGGTCAAGCAGGTCTTCGCCGAGGAGGTAGACGCGGTCGTCCTGGGAGAAGGCCTGATGGAGGGCGCGGTTGAGGGCGTTGAGGACGGTGGTCATGATGAGGATTGCAAATTAGGGATTGCAGATTGCAGATTAGGTTGAGGCATCGGATCGTCCAAAGCTTGTTGGAAGGCGAGGGATACTTCGGCGTCAATTTCGGTTTCGAGGGCGGCGCGTTCTTCTTCGGTCAAGCGCGCTCCGTGGATGGCTATCGGGTCGCGGGTCTGGCGCATCTGGGCGACCTCTTCTTCCGGGCGGGTATCGTCGCCCTTGGAGTGGGGGGCGAAGCGATAGGTGTGCAGGATGAGGGCGCGCGGGGCGGTCTCGGTGCGGATCTCCTCAAAGAGTTCCCCCGCGACGGGCAGGATCTCGCCCACGTCGCTGGTATCCAGTTCACGGCTGGGGATGCCGAAGGCGGTGAACCGAGCGGCAATGTCCCCGGCCAGCGCCAATTCCACCGGGGTGGTCTGGGCGATGCGGTTGTCCTCCACCACGTAAAGTATCGGCGCATCCCACAGGGCAGCCATGTTGAAGGACTCGTAGATCACACCCTGCCCCAAAGTGCCGTCCCCCAGGAAGGCCACGGCCAGATTCCCGCTGCCTTTGAATTTTTCAGCCAGGGCCATGCCAGTGGCGATAGGGACGATACTGCCCTGGATGCCGTTGGAGTAGAAGTCCTTCCACTGCAAGTGCTGGGAGCCTCCCCGCCCGCCGCAAACCCCGGTGGACTTCCCCCTCATCTCGGCGAAGAGCGCCCGCATATCGCCTCCGTAAGCCAGGAAGTGGCCGTGCCCCCGGTGGTTGCTGAATACCGCGTCCCCAGGGCGCAGATGGGCGAGCGCGCCGACGGCGTCCGCCTCCTGGCCTATGCAGGTGTGCGTGGTGCCGAAGAACACTCCCCTGGGGAAGTTCTCCAGCACGGTCTCCTCGAACCGCCGGATGCGGTAGAGGGCGCGGTAAAGGTCTGGGTTGGATAGCATACGGGGGAATTATACTCGGTTTGGTTCGGCTGGTCTGACTGGTCGAGGTAAACAGGTACACACGTAAACAGGAAAACAGGGGAACATAGCTGAGACTCATACGCTTTGGCCTTGTCTACTTGTATACCTGTTTCCCTGTTTCCCCTTCAATCAGGAGTTGAGTGTACACTATTGATGATCCTGGCTAGTCGGATGTCAACTTCAATACCCTCCAAAGGGTCGTCGGGAGGCCAGACGCCCAGCAGGCGCGCTTCTTCCAGCAGCGCCTCCACAATGGCTGCGTTCTTGGCGTAGTCTGGGGGCGTGTTCCGAATCAGATCACGCTTGAACGCTTCCCAAATCTCTATGTTCTCGATCATAAGGCCTCTCAGGATAAGTATAGCATATTGGGGAAGGTAAACAGGTACACACGTAAATACGTAAACAGGGGAAACTTGCTCAGACTCGTCTGCTTTAGCCTTGTCTACGTGTCTACGTGTTTACCTGTTTACCTGTTTACCTGTTTCCCCGTTTTTTTTCGCTTCCCATGAACTCCTCCGACGTCGCCTGCCCCGGCTGGCTGATGCCTTCCCTAGTGACCACCTTCCAGAGGGTTATAGCCAATATCTTCACGTCCAGCCAAAAGGACCAGTTGTCCACGTACCACACGTCCAGACGGAACTTATCCTCCCAGGTGAGGTTGTTGCGCCCGTTGATCTGCGCCCAGCCGGTGAGGCCGGGCAGCACGTTGTGGCGGCGGGCCTGCTCCGGGCTGTAGCGGTCCAGGTACTGCACCAGCAGAGGGCGCGGCCCCACCAGGCTCATCTCGCCCCGCACCACGTTGAGGAGTTCGGGCAGTTCGTCCAGGCTGGTGGAACGCAGGAAGCGGCCCAATCTGGTCAGGCGTTCGGCGTCGGGCAGCAGGTTCCCCTCCTCATCCACGGCATCAGTCATGGTGCGGAATTTGTAATTGGTGAAAAGTTGGCCCCGGATTCCGGTCCGCACCTGGCGGAACAGGACCGGCGAGCCATGAAAAATCCTCACCCACAAGGCCAGCAAGAGCAGGATAGGGGAGATGACCAAACCGCCGATGATGGTCAGGGTAAGGTCGAGAACACGCTTGGACAAGGGAACCCGCGCAACTGGCATATTGAGATTTTACCAGACTAGAGACGAAGCTGTTTTACAGCAGGTATATCCTCTCAGCCCCAAAGAAAAAAACTTTGTGTCTTCGTGTCTTTGTGCCTTGGTGTTAAAAAGAAACCCGCCCATACATCCGTGCATAGGCGGGCTAACAATCGATTTACTTAAAATTACGCGTTTGCAACTTGGCGGATCACCAATACCACTTTACCCTTGATCTGCACCGTGCTGGGATCTTCAATGATGATGGGATCCATCTGTGGGTTGGCGGGCTGCAGACGCACCTTGCCATTATCGCGGTAGAAGTACTTGAGAGTGGTTTCATCCTTGTCCAACAGCCAAACGGCCACCAGTTCGCCATCGCGCGCTTCTTGAGCGGGTTTCATGATGACGATGTCGCCATCGTTGATCATGGCATCGATCATCGAGTCGCCCTCCACTTCCAGGGCGAAGAGATTATCGGTCTTTTCACGTGTGGGGAGCAGATTGCGAGCTACGTCCACTGCGCTTTCAGGGTCGAAGTAGTTGAAGTCCGAAGCCGGTACCGGGATGGGCTGGCTGGCAACAATGCGGCCCAACAGGGGGACGTGGAGAAGTTCACTCACCGCGCCCTGAACCGTCTGGACGGCTTCTTCCAACGGGCCGGCGAGGGTCTTGATCAGCCGCAAACCGCGTGAGACGCGCCGGTCGCGTTCGATGTAACCCAATTCCTCAAGCTGGTTGAGGTAATAATTCACCACCGAGGTGGAAGAAATATTAGCCTCGGCCCCGATTTCTCGGATAGAAGGGGGGTACTTTTGATTTTCCTGGTATTGCTGCAGCACTTCCAGGATCTTCTTATGGCGTTCGCCCAGCCCCTTGCGTTTTCGAGCCATCATAATCGGCCTCCGTAAAGCATTTTATGGTTCATTTGTGCTATAAATATACACGAACATGCGTTCTGTGTCAAGGGGCAAATTCACCCGATCTAAGACCTTTTTTGGTCTTGAAAATGGGAAAATCATCTAAATCTACTTATATTTGCCTAATCTTGCCTATTATGTTACAATTTCTGTCTCAACCACTAAACTCGTAAGGAGAGAGAAAATGAGTAAAAGACGTTCACGGCTAACAGTAATAATTATCGTTTTGTTCCTGGTCTCCCAGGCCTGCGCTATCGGAGGCGGAGGGGATGTAGATGATTTCGTGGGAACCTGGACAATGAGCGATGAAACCATATCCAACTTATTGGACTTGGAGGATCTTGGATTAGAAGAAGGCCAAGAAGATTATATGAGTTTCGAGGTCGCTTTCACCTTTGGAAGCGATGGTGAATTCGAGTTCGAGATGACTCTAAATATGGATTTCGAGGCTTTGCTCACCGAAATGACCGGCGGTCTGGATATGGAGATCGTGGCGGAGCCATTGGAATTGAACGTTACCGCTACCGGAACTTACGAACTGCCCTCGGATGGCGTTATCGAGTTGACATTCGATGAAGATTCAATTTCTTTATCACCCGAAGAATATTGCTTCACAGTCGCGGGTATGGAAACATGCGAAGACATGAGCGAATTCACCGAAGGAATTGACATTGCTTCTTTTGGATCTGGATCTGGGTATTATGAGTTTGACGGCTCAACCCTAATTATTTGGGATGACGATTGCGATTACCCTGATGACGACTCCTGCGCGCTGATCCTGGAAAAATAGCTTGCATGGCGTTCCCTGACATGTTCCATGAGAACAAAACTCTGAGATCATGATAAAAGACCAGTCGCTAAGACTGGTCTTTTCCTTGATTCTACTTATCCTTTATATGTGACACTTGGCACATACAAGAGAGGACATCCGTCCCTTGCCAATTATTGATTTGATTGATAAAAATGGCATTGTGTATAAATCTATTAAAACATAGCTGTAGGAGGCTAGACCATGACTCATGACGATCCCAAACTGGAAGGCGCAATTCCTTTCACGCCCTCCAAAATCAACCTTCGCTCCCCGGTGCCCACGGACATCGATATCGCTCAGGAAGCGAAACTCAAGCCCATCACCCAGATTGCCGAAGAACTGGGGCTGCTCCCCGAGGAATTAGAACTCCACGGCAGCCACAAGGCCAAGGTCAAGCTCGAAACCCTCGACCGGCTGGCTGATATTCCCGATGGCAAGTACATTGACGTCACCGCCATCACCCCCACCCCGCTGGGCGAGGGCAAAAGCACCACTATGGTGGGGCTTAGCCAGGCTTTAGGTTCCCATCTGGGTAAGAACGTCTTCACCTGCATCCGCCAGCCCAGCCAAGGCCCGACCTTTGGCATCAAGGGCGGCGCGGCGGGAGGCGGCTACAGCCAGGTGATCCCTATGGAGGATTTCAACCTCCACCTCACCGGCGACATCCACGCCATCACCGCCTCCAACAACCTGCTGGCCGCCGCCATCGACACCCGCATGTACCACGAATCCCGCCAAAAAGACAAAGCCCTCTTCCGCCGCATGTGCCCTAAAGCCAAAGATGGCAGCCGGGAATTCTCCCCCACCATGCTGCGCCGCTTGAAGAAACTGGGCATTGACAAGACCAACCCCGACGACCTGACCGATGAAGAGGTCAGCCGCTTCGCCCGCCTGGATATTGACCCTGACACCATCACTTGGCGGCGCGTCGTAGACCTCAACGACCGCATGTTACGCGGCATCACCATCGGCGAAGGACCCAAAGAACAGGGCTTCACCCGCAAGACTGGCTTCGACATCACCGTCGCCAGCGAGATCATGGCCATCCTGGCCCTCACCACCGATCTGGCCGACATGCGCGAGCGCCTGGGCGCTATCGTGATCGGCACCAACCACGCCGGAGAACCCATCACCGCCGAGGACATCGGCTGCGCAGGCGCCATGACGGTCCTGATGAAGGACGCCATCAAGCCCACCCTGATGCAAACCCTGGAAGGCACCCCCGCCTTCGTACATACCGGACCTTTCGCCAACATCGCCCACGGCAACAGCTCCATCGTCGCCGACAAGATCGCCCTCAAGCTGGCCGACTACGTGGTCACCGAATCGGGCTTTGGGGCCGACATCGGCATGGAAAAGTTCTTCGATATCAAGTGCCGCTACTCCGGCCTGATCCCCAATTGCGTGGTGTTGGTCGCCACAGTTCGGGCCTTGAAAATGCACGGCGGCGGCCCCACCGTGAAAGCCGGCGCTCCCCTCGACTCAGCCTACACCGAAGAGAACCTGGACCTGCTGCGCGCCGGGTTGGGCAACATGGAAGTTCACATCAAGAACGCCTTGAGCTTCGGCATTCCTGTGGTCGTGGCGGTCAACTCCTTCAAGGACGACACCCAGGCCGAGGTTGATCTGGTTAGCGAAGGCGCAATTGCGGCTGGCGCGTTAGACGCCGTCGTCTCCCGCCACTGGATGGAGGGCGGCGCGGGCGCGGCCAAACTGGCCGAGGCCGTGGTCAAGGCTTGCGAAAGCCCCAGCGACTTCAAATTCCTCTACGACCTGGAGACCACCACCATCAAAGAGAAGATCGAGATCATCTGCAAGCAGGTTTACGGCGCAGACGGCGTTGAGTACCTGCCGGAAGCTGAAGAGAAGATCGCTCTCTACACCAAACTGGGCTTCGATAAGCTGCCCATGTGCATGGCGAAAACCCACCTCAGCCTCAGCCATGACCCCAACCTCAAGGGCGTGCCCACCGGCTTCACCGTGCCCATCACCGACATCCGCGCCTCCGTAGGGGCCGGGTTCCTCTACCCCCTGCTGGGCGCTATGAGCACCATGCCCGGCCTGCCCACCCGCCCCGCCTACTACGACGTAGACCTGGACCTGGAAACCGGGCGCGTGGTTGGCTTGTTCTAAGCTAAGCAGTAAATAAATAGATACCCAAACAGGCAGGGATGGATGCAAATCCATCCCTGTTTTTATTCTAAACTGCCATAGGGGGCGCGATAATGTAGCTATCGAGCTAAACTCTATTGAGATCTAGTCAGCTATCTAATAATCCTTCAATTGATCTTTGAGGAATTAAGTGCTAGATGTTCGCCGCCTGTTTGCTGACGAACTTCGACTAACCTCAAAAATCGAAACTCAGCATTTCACCATTGACAGTCTGCTCGTTTGAATCAATTCAATTTGTCGATAATATTCATTCTAATCCTGGATTCCTCTTGCTCTTGGTATAATCTCCTTATAATTTTATTTCAAGGTGATGTTATGAAGAAAAAGCTTGCCTCATTTCCTCGAGTTGGAATTGGTGTAATGATTTTGAGAAATGACCACATTTTATTAGGTCGCAGAAAAGGTTCACTCGGAGAGGGTAGTTTCGGTTTTCCTGGTGGTCACTTGGAAATCGGAGAGTCTCTTGAAGAATGCGCGATTAGGGAAGTAAGAGAAGAAACTGGATTGGTAGTAAAATCTTTGGAATTAATTTGTATTAGTACTTTTATAATCGAGCAGTCTCATTATATAGAATTCGATTTTTTAACTAAAATTGGGTTCGGATCACCTGTTACCTGTGAACAAAATCGTGTGGAAAGTTGGAATTGGTTTGATATTGAAAAATTACCAGATCCTCTATTTCCCCCCGCGATCCCAGCTTTTCAATGTCTTAAAGAAAAACAATTTAATATCTTTGGTTTAGACGGAGATGTAAAGATTATTTGGAAAAATTAAAATTTCCCCGACTGAATACTATGATCGTAACGGGTATGTAGAATATCAGGAGATAGGTTAAAAGCATAATTATATATTCCAAGAAAGCTCAGTCTATCTAATCTTTTTAAATATTCGTGGTCCAAAAATGCTCTCCCCTCTAACTTCTCTTCAATGATGATTTCAAATTGATCTCTCAAGCCAAAGTAATTCGTATCCATAGAAATTTCTCAAGATTCTAATTGCAATCATCTATTGAAAATATCCTCTAGGGGGATGAAGCTCACAATAGTGTTTTCCATTG
>CBDUUP010000149.1:0-9807 GCA_965370435.1 uncultured Anaerolineales bacterium
AGTGTCTTCGCGCCTTTATGGTTAAAAACCCATCACTACTTACCAATTAACTCCCCATAAAATTTTTCCGCCGAGGCCATCACCTGCCCATATTCGGCCCGTTCGGCGATCAGGCGGGTGTTGTGGGCGGCGGCCTTCTGGCGCAGGGTCTCGTCTTCCAATGCCCGGATCATGGCCTCGGCCAGGGCTTGGGGGTCGGCGGCGTCCACCAGCAGGCCGTTGACCCCCGGCGTTATCCATTCACGGATAGACTCTAAGTCTCCCGCCACCGGGAAGCAGCCGCAGGCGATGGCCTCCAGCAGGGTGTTGGGGGTTCCGTCGTGGGTGGTGGGCGATACGGCCACCTGCGCTTGACGGAACAGGTCGGCCATCTGCGGGCCGGTCTGGCGGGGCAGCAGTTCCACCGCCTGCTCGATCCCCAGTTCCGCCACCCAACGCTCGACCTGGGCCTCGCCAGCCAGGGTCGGACAGAGGAAACGGGCCGTGGGGAGGCGTTCCAGCACCCGCGGCACAGCCTTGAAGAAAGCCTCATTTTGCACGTAAGCCCGCATCCCCCGGGGGTTGATGACGGTGGGCCGGGTTGGGGCTGTCCCCTCCCGGCGCGGATGGAAGATATCCAACTTCACGCCGCCCCCGCCGGGCAATACCACCGCGGGACGCTCCGCGAGGAAGCCCCATTCCTGGGCCAGACGCAGGTCGCGCTGGCAGTCAGGGTGCAGGGCGTCGGCGCGCTCGACTGCATGGCGAGTATACAAAACAGTGAGAGAGTTGGATTTTGCGTGCAGGGTGAAATCGTTGCCCCAGATAGAGATCAGCAAAGGCGGGCCGGGGTCGGCCAGGGCGGCCAACATGCCCTCATAAGGGATGCGCATGGCATGAACCAAGTCGGGTTGGACCTCTTGGATGATGTCGCTCAACTGCCTGGCAGCCTTGGGAAGGGTCAAAGGGACGAATCTCTGGCGCAGGGCGGTGCGCAATCGAGGAGGGACCAAACGGCGGAGCAGACCTCTCCTCCCCTCTCCCCCTCCCACCGCGCCGCTGAAGGCCACCGGCACAATATGAAGGGAGGCCAGCGGCAAGTCCGGCTGGCAGGGATAGAGGGAGACCAGATGCACCTCATGCCCCTTATCTATGAAGTAGCTGATCCAATGCAGGGCGATGGGAGAGCGCCCATCGGCGACGTAGAGCAAGCGCATAACGGTCATACTTTACCCCAGCCGGGCCTTAAACGCAATAGCGCAGTCCGGGTTTCCTTGGCGCGTCAGGAAAAATTTTTACCACGAAGACACAAAGGCACGAAGAAAAACAAAAAACTTAGTGTCTTTGTGTCTTCGTGCCTTTGTGTTGAAGAAAAAACCTCATTACCAATCGGCGTTATCCTCTCCAACATATTTCAGGGAGCGATCCCCCACAAGCGGATGGTTCCGTCTCTGGAGACGGAGACCAGCAGAGGGCCTTGGTCTGAAAAGACCATCGCTTCAACCTGGTCGGAATGTCCTAACAGCGTGGCGAGTTCATCCCCATAGGCCGCGGAATACAGAACGATGTCGCCTTTGAAGGTTCCCAACGCCAGAACATTGCCATCAGGAGAGAAGGCCAGGCTGAGGCCATAGAGATTTATGCTGTATAACAAGGTGAAATCTGAGACTTGCCACATGCGCATGGTTCCATCGTAAGCCTTGGAGGCCAGCAGGCTGCTGTCGGGCGAAAAGGCTATCCGGCCTACCGAGTTGGTGTGGCCGCCCACGGTCTTCACCAGCGAGCCGTCGGAGGCCTGATAAAACCGCACGCTGCCATCCTTCCCGCCGGTCGCCAGCAGAGTCCCATCCGGGGAGAAGGCCAGGTCGTAAGCCCTTTCCGTTTCACTCCCAGGCAGGGTGTATTGCAAAGCCCCATCCGAAACCTGGTAGACGAAAATCTCTCCGTCCCAATTGAGGGAGGCCAATAGGCTGCCGTCCGAAGAAAAAGTTACCACACTGACCCCAGTATGGTTTCCCTCCAGGGTTTGCATCAAAACGCCATCCGAAACCCGCCACACCCGGACGTCGTAATCGGTGTAGGTGGCCGCCAACAGCGACCCGTCTGGCGAGAAAGTAACCCATTTCGCCGTAATATTCGTCTCCAACAGGGTAGATGATATCGTGCCATCCGAGACCCGCCACAGGGTTATCTCCCGGCCGCTCCCCACGGTAGCCAGAGTCCCGCCGTCGGGAGAGATGTCCACGCTCAGGACGCTGAAGGTGTGGCCCAGCAGGGTATTCAACATAGCGCCGTCCGCCGCGCTCCAGAGGTGGATCTTGCCGGTATTGGCGATGGTGGCCAGGCTGTTCCCATCCGGCGCGTAGGTAACGTGAACCAGGCTCGATTCCGTGATCCCGGTATCGAACAGCAGAGAGCCATCGGCGACGCTCCAGAAATTTATTCTGCCATTGAAGGCCGTGGAGGCGAAGATGGTCCCATCCGGGGAGAGGGCGGCGTGGGTGACGCCGCCGCCCTCCACCTCGATCTTGCGCAGTTCGACGCCGTCCGACACCTGCCAGAGGCGCATAGTATCGTCCTCCGAGCTGGAGGTTAGGGCGCTCCCGTCGGGCGTGAAAGCGACGCTGTACACCTGGCCTTCGTGTCCGCTCAAGGTGCGGAGAGGAGCGCCGTCGGCAACCTGCCAGAGGCGGATGGTGTTATCAACAGCGCCAGTCGCCAGCAGGCTGCCATCCGGCGAGAAGGCCAAGCAGGTGAGGTATTTTTCGTGGCCTTCCAGAGTGTGAAGTTGAGTCCCATCGGAGACCCGCCACAGGTAGGCATTGTTGTCCATGGTAGCGGCGGCCAGCAGGCTGCCATCGGGCGAGAAGACCACACCGAGCACACGGGAGGATGTGCCCTCAAAAACGCGCACCAGACTGCCATCGGAGACCTGCCACACGGCGACTACGCGATCCCCATAGCTGCCAGTGGCGAGCAGGGTCCCATCCGGGGAAAAGACCACCGAATGTATGGTCTGGTCGCTGGGGATGAAGGCTTTCTCGGCCAGGGTCGCAACGTCATAAAGATAGATCCCGATGGCGGAGGCCACCGCCAGGGTGTTCCCATCCGGCGAGTAGGCCAATAGATAGGCCGAACCTTTCCCCCAGCGGGCCAACTGGGATACCTGGGCTGCGTTTCCGGGGGCGATGACGTTGGAAGGCAGCGGCACCGGCGTTCCCATAAGTACGCCGGTGATCTGGCCGGCTCCAAAAATAGGCACAACCGTCTCCAGCGGGCCGGATGAAGTGGGGATGATCGTAGGAGCAATTGTGGCAGTAGGGCCGGTCAACTCCGCGATGACGGTGGCGGCGATCTGGGTTGTGTCGAGGCCGCCCTCGTCTTGCGGTGAGGAAGGGAGGTTGCAGGCCAAGAAAATGAACGCGGTTGTACATATCAGGATGAAGGTTTTTCGGAGTTTTGTATTCATGTTCTAGGCCTCCAGTTTGCGATGAGGGGAAAGGGGAGTTGGCGCGGTTGGCTTGAAATATTAACTGACCAAATCAACCTAATTATAGTCCAGATTAGGTGACTAAAGTCACTCTAACTTTTACGAAGTCTGCCCTTCGGCGGACTAAAACATGGTCAAGTCGGCCTGCGCCGACTTCGTAAACGTTTGTGTGACTTTAGTCACTCAAATCCCCAAGCCATTTTCACCACAGAGTCAAAGGGAACACAGAGTTTGTTCTCTACGTTCTCTGTGCCTCTGTGGTGAAATGTTTGTAACCACCCCTCACCCATCCACCCGCCAGACGTGAACCAGCGGCCGGTCCCAGTCCGCGTCGCCGAACAGCTCGAAGACGTAGAGCAGCCCCCGCTCCCGGTCGAAGCTGGCCGCGCCCAGGAGATATTTCTGCTGGGAGGAGTGTTGGTTGAACAAAAAGGGAGAAACGTCCAGCGTGGCGTAGGGTTGGGGTTGGTGGGGTTCCATCTCCCCCCGGGCCACGGCGGCCAGGTCGGCGGGGTCGTAGAAAATGATCTGCGCCTGAGTGGCGGTTGACCACCAGCCCCGGTCGTCGTTAGGATAATCGGGCACCTCCGGGTAGGGCGGGTCGTCCGGCCACACCACTCCGTTGGCGAACCCGTACCAGGTCTCCCCCACTCCCTTGGTGCCTACGAAGATGACGGCGGACCTATCCCCGGCCGTCATCCACGCGCCGCCGTTCCACTCATCGGCGTGGCTGTAGTTCTCCATGGTCAGTTCGCTGGGTTCCTCAAACGTGTCTCCATACAGAATCAGCGGGACCGTATCAAGCCGCGTATCCGGAGGCGGTGGATTGCCCGCCAGCCACGGCCCGTAGGCGAACAAGGACGGCCCCTGACCGCTCCAGCCGCCGTCCCGGAACCTCCCCGTCGCCAGCAGCATGCCGGGGGTATAGGCCGCCGCCCAGGTGGGGTCTATGGGGAAAATGTAATCGTTCACCGAGTAGTAGGTGAACTCCCCGATATACCAGGTCCCCGCAGACTGGGGATTGGAGAGGTCCAGCTCAGCCCAGCCGTGGGAACCCCCGGCGCTCTCCCATTGGTAATGCTGCCCCCAGCTAAAATACAGCTTGCCGGTGGTTTGGCCGCCCTGGGGCGGCAGATAAGCCAGTCCGGCGCGGGGGAGTTCAAAATCCAGATAGTCATAAAAATCCCCGCGGATATTTTGAAAATCCTGCAAGGTCGCCGCCGTGTTGAGGTCTTCCACGTTCTTGGAGGCCGAGATGACCGGCGGGGGGATGCTGATCTCGGAGAGGTATTGGTTCCAATCGTGGCCGGTGCCGAAAAGCGAACCGGGGAACCCATCCGCCGGGCCGCCAGGATCGCCGTCCACGTAATAAGCCATCGCCGCCCCGCCCCACGACCAGGCGATCTCCTCCGGCCCCTCCGGCAGGCGGAAGGCGCCCATATATTCCAAATCCTGGGGGCGGACCAGCTCGGTGGAGAGTTCCTCGCCCGAGGGCGTAGGATTGGGCAGACTGCTGTCCGTGGGGAGACCGGTCGCCGGTTGGCTTTCGGGCGGCGCAGCGGTAGGCGGGGAGGCCGATTGGGACAAGTTGCAGGCCAGCAAGAGCAGGACGGCAAACAGGGAGCCAGTTCTCATAGACAAGATTCTTTTGGTTTTCATAGCATTCTCTCCAAGAAATAATCTGGGGAATAATTCACTGTATCTATTATATAGGAATATCCTCGCCGCCCGATGGACGATCCCCAACCAAAAACACACCCTGTACCGGAGTGCGTTTCGTCTACTCCTTCCTCTCCCACACCTCATACAACCCCAGCACACCCCCCTCTCCATCCGAGCGGAATAGACCCTTGATACGGAAGCGGGACCGGAAAGCCAGCGCCGACAATTCCTTCAAATCCAGGAGGTAGTTGGCGCGGCATGGGGGGAGGATACCAGAAAGGATGAAGGCGGAAGGATGAGGGATGAAAGGGGGAGGGTGTTGTAGGTGTTGTAGGTTGGGGAGGGGTGATTTTTGATTTTTTTGTGGCATTTTTGGCACTTTTTTCGCGTTTGGTAGAGAGGAATCTGGTGTTGTGGATGTTGTTGGTGTTGTAGGGGTGATTTTTGGGTAAGGGTACGCTGATTGGCGCAGATGGTCGCTGAGGGAGGCTTCGTTTGGGGGGGGTGGGGGTTGGTTTGGGGGTGTTTTGTTAAGGTGCGCGCGGGGAGGGATGGGGAGGTTTCCCGACGGGGCTATTATAGCACATATGTTCTAGTTTGTCAAGTTATTGACAGGATAGGGAGCACGAAAATGTTGTAGAAAGTTACTGAGTTTCTCCTAAAATCGTTAGTATAAATCGCAAAAATTCTCTCACAAAGTGTACATTTTGCTTAGGGGAACTTAGACAACCCAGTTTTTCATCAAAACAACTGATTCTACATAATTTTCGTGCTCCCACAGGATAAATGGAGTTGGGAAATTTATTATCTTGAATATGATTCTGCTTAGTTCCCCCGAATAAAGAGAAGGTCAGTAGCCTTGTCAGGCATTTTCCTGGGATCCCATCCTGCTATAGCCAGAACACCTGGAGAGGATTCTTCATTGTTTTCCCGTAAATCAGATTGGGGAACTACAAACAATCCAATGAATATTGGTTTCGAGAGGTGTTTTCTTTCGCGTGTGCCCAATGTGATGATCGCATTGTTGTATTTGAAGTTCGGCGCGTCTCCATTTACATAGAGCAATAATCTCAAGCTCTCTGTTTCCTCACCAGTTTCAATCAAAAGATCTGTATGGGGAGGAAATAGATTTGGTTCTTTGTTATGTTCTGGCAGTCCCATGATGTTGTCCATTGTGACAGTTGCTATGTGTTCATCTATCAAGTTTCTAAATTGAGGAATAAAAACTGGTCCTACTCGTTCTTTTCCAATCTCAATATGCACTTGGCCAGTTTCGTGGATGGATAGCTTCGGCATATCATCAGATACGCTTTGTTTGGTGTAATCAAAGGTAAATTCTACACGTTCTTCACCAGGCAATAAGCCACGAAATGTTTGCTTACCGCCATAGTACCTACCATGAGGAGCATATGGGAAGATGTATAAACTAGCATCATTGACAGATAACGCTATTTTGCAAAACTTTTTTAGAACACCAGAGTGACTAACTAAAAATCTAATGCTTTTGACATCTGGAATTTGAAGGTTTTTTCCATTCATAAGAATTACCTAGAGTGGCCCACTTCCCTCAAGAAATTGAGTAATATCGGGATCGAGCAATCCTGCATCGAATAAACCCGATCCTTGAATTATTAGAGGACGAATATCAGCATCCGACAGTCTGATTACCCACTCTTGGCTCCCATCATCCTGTTTCAGCTGTTCCCAATACCGGCGCATTCCTATTTCAGATTGCATTTTGATGGCTTCGGGTATTTCATAATTCAGCACGTCTGGCATCGAAACCCTTGCGTCATCAAATTCTTTCACGCCATGTATAAAATAATTTCGGATCTGATATAGTTCACTAACTTGTGGTCCATCTGGGTGATCCCGCATGTGAGTTGCGAGAGGTTGAACTCTTCGGATATCAGTATTCGGGTTGTAATTTCCTGTTTTCATGGCAGGCAACCTATCTTGGTCAATCAACCACTCAATCCCTGAGATTAAATTATCGCTGCTCCTTCGTCTTCCGTTGCGGTTAGCGAACATGTTGTTTATGCCCAGTCTTGAATGTCCTATCAACTCAAGCATTGGAAAGAGCACTATTGACGCTTCAACAAATATCGTTTTCCAATTATTGTTGTTGATCTCGGCTAATCTACTGGCAGAGCGCGCCATACGTCGAGCCATAGTCAGCACAGACAGAGCTTTAGCCTCAATAGGATATGTCAGGTTAGGTAATGAATTCCTCCGTGTTTCTTCCCATTCGTTATGGATATAGTTTAGAAGAGCTCTCCATTCCGCTGGGTAGTGTCTGCACGGTATGTCAACGTTAAAGTATGGCATTTGTGCCTCCTTTTTTGAAAACAAAGGGTAATTCTTTCTGTACAAACTTGATGGTGAATAGCTCTAAAACATCTCCCTCTGCAATGGCGCGCAGCTTGCCCCGCTCACGAGTGAAAAAGGTGAGCAAGCGGTCGGCTTCGCCCCAGTCGGAATGGCGCAGCACGACGGCCTCGGCGCGGAAAGAGCGTGGTTGGCGCGGCATGGGGGGAGTATACCAGACAGGGGGAAGGGGGGAAACAGGGGCCGGGAGTCGATGCGCCAGCCCTTCAGCCGGAGGGCGGGGATTGTGATAAACTTGAAAGGCGGAATATATTTATATTGGAGTGATGGATTATGCGGCGGAGACTGGCGAAATACAATGATGATCTGATCGTCCCCTTACCGGAAGAATATCTCCTAGCGTTGGGGTTGGACGAGGGCGATGATGTTTGGGTCCGGTTAGACGAGGGAGGCAGACGAATCGTGCTTGTCCCCAGTGAGACGTTGTTGGAGACTGCCGGGGTGGATGATGTGTTCGCGCGTCAGGTTGCGGAGTTTGTTGAGCGTTATCGGGTTACGTTAGAGGCGTTGGCGGAATAAACTGAGGTCTAGATTTTCTCCTATCCAATTCCATCATTATCTCCATCAAAATTATGCGGATCCGGCGGTAGCACGGTGAAATACTGGTATGAGATATCCTTGCATTGAAGCCTCCTCATATTGCACCCTGGTTATCGCCACGTGTTAGTTTCATTTACCCACCCACTTCCGCTGGGGCATTCAACAAAGTAAAAATTGCCGCTCATGTAATTTTTATGGTTCTTCAATTCCAGGGCTCTTTGTTGTTCTGAACCGGAGTACCAATCTTTTACTTGGCACCTTTCACCGTTTGGTAGATAGCCTAGATGAATTCTCACGGCTGAAATATCATCAAAATATGGGGCACCCGTACAACCACCGCAATCTATATAAATTGATCCAATTCTCTTTCTTATTTCAAAATTATAGTGAAGCCCAAAGCCTATGATAAGCACATACACAAGAACTAACCAATAACGATTTTTTCTCCATAACCAAACGTGAAAGGCACCAATCAGCGTAAGAAGTAGGAAGAATATTGGAAGGGAGATCAGCAAACGGCTAGCAATTTCTTCTGGTGATAAATCTGAAAATCTGGACAATAGACCGATTAGACTTAGTGCCGTAAATACGCCAGCAAAACGCATCCCTTCTTGCCACGATGTCCTCTCATGCCCTGCCTTTGGTTTGTCACTAGGTTTTGGTAAATCTCGTCCGCAGTAACGGCAGACAATAGCGGCTACTTTGATCTCCTCCGCACAGAAGGGACAAACCTTCATGGTGGGTTTTGGTAGACTTGCTTTATTTGTAATAAGATTTCGGTCACAGTAAGGACATACCAAGCCTCCTGCCATGATTGACTCACCGCAGTATGGACAATCCTTAGTACCTTTCATCATCTGCTCCTTACTATGGTTACTTTATTATTCTCTTGATCGAGGCAGTAGATAGATGCTTGATTTCCTCAGTTGATTCGCTCATAAACTTGTACTACATAATCTTGCTTTGTGAATTCCATATAAACTCCTTTGCCCACATAGTAAACAGCCGCCCAATTCAGAATAGGTATGATAGTCCAAACCATCATAATAAGAATGTTTGAGATGTCCATGCTTCCATATCTACCTTTAGTCGATAACCACACTAGTGCAGCATATATTACGAATCCATAAATCCTGTATCTAGAGTCGAAAGTTTCGTCATAGTAAATGTTGTCGGTGTTTGAGAATACAAGGTAATCAATAGCTAATACGATCACAACCAAAACCACAAGACTGGCTATGCCGATTATTAGATACCAGAATCCACCGATTGGCTTCTCAAGCTCCTTTTTTATTTGTACATTTTTCGGCTCAATTGCCTTTTGAGTTTCGGTAAGATCGCGCTTACAGAATCGGCATACAATTGCGACCGCTTTGATTTCTTCAGCGCAATAAGGGCATACTTTTGTATCTCCTGTCTTATCATGAACATCCTTCCCACAAAAACGACAGAAGGCAGATTTGGCTAATATTTCTTCGGCGCAGAAGGGGCATATTTTGGTTTCTTGCATAATCAAATCATCCCGTCTCTCAATGTAGCTACAATAATCCAGGGTATCCTAATTTTACAGGATTTTCGATAATTAGACAATCAAATACTAACTAATTCCATAAACCCCGCCCCGCAACCCTCTCGCGTTTTTCGCGCAATTTCGCCCATTTCGCGGTCCAACCTCATCCCCGCAGGGAGAGTTACCACTTCCCCTTCAATCTACCCCTTCCTCTCCCACACCTCATACAACCCCAGCA
>CBDUUP010000150.1:0-9771 GCA_965370435.1 uncultured Anaerolineales bacterium
CAAGACCCTGACCAAAAGATCGGCCTTTATCAAGCCGGTCAGGAATAAGATTTTGCGACATAGAGGGTAAAATTGAAACACTGATTGGTTACCGAAACAAGAATTTAAATGTTTTCTCAGTATTTCAGTGCATCAGTGATTCAGTGTTTATTTTCATCTTTAACCAAACATTAACCTCCCTCTTGCCCTCTAGCCATTGACCTTGCCTCTGAATACGAGTATCCTTAATCCAGCCTGCGAAGGATCAGCGAGTGTTGATATTAACGTTAGCTAATCTTGGGTAAGGTTGATTTTCCTCACCCCGTCTTTATGAGTGACCGGCCCTCGCGCCGATTGGAAATTGTATGAATGATAAGCGCAAGTTATCCCGCCGTGACTTCCTCAAGCTAACTGGATTGGGCTTGGGGAGCCTGGTAGTTCAGCCCTGGAAGCGCCATCCCGCCCTGGCTGACTTCCCCGATGCTGAGCGATTGGGTCGCGTCAATACCGGCAGGGTCACGGTTCGCCTCCGCCCTGATATAGAGAGCGAGGAAGTCGGCGTACTCTATGAGGATGCCATTGTCCCCTGGCTGCGAGAGGTGATCGGTTCCCATCCCTACCGGGTCAGCCAGCGCTGGGTGGAGACCCCCGATGGGTATATCTGGGCGCCGCTTCTTCAACCAGTTCGAGTGGAACCCAATGCGCCCATCTCTTCCCTTCCAGATACCAGCATGGGGCCGGGGCTGTGGGTGGAGGTGACCGTACCTTACGTGGACCTCTCTCCCTCCAACCCCCCAGCCCGTTCTCCCTGGCTGCAAAACACCGACCACCCCCGCCTTTACTACGGCCAAGTTGTCTGGGTGGATGAGATCAGCGTCAATAACAACAATGAAGCTATCTATCACGTCAAAGAACTTTATGGCAGCTACGGCGACATGTTCTGGGCTTCAGCCGATGCCTTTCTCCCCCTGACCGAAGCCGATATCGCCCCCATCCATCCCGAAGTGGAAGAAAAGAAAATCGTCATTGACCTTACCTACCAGACCCTTTCTTGTTATGAAGGCAATAACGAGGTCTATTTCTGCCGCATCTCATCGGGGGCCAAATTTGACGCCTTGGGGAACGCGGTGGATGCTTGGGCGACGCCGCCCGGCTCTCATCCCACCTGGCGCAAGCTGGTCTCTCTACACATGAGCGGCGGCACCACCGGCGGCGGCTGGGACCTCCCCGGCATTGGCTGGACGGCCCTCTTTGTGGGCAGCGGTATCGCCATCCACGGCACCCACTGGCACAACAACTTCGGCGTCCCCATGTCCCACGGCTGCGTCAACGCTACCTACCAGGACGCCAAATGGGTCTGGCGCTGGATGAACCCCATCGTCTCCTACGACCCCGGCGATAGGTCCGTGGACATGACCGATCCCGGCACTTACGTTCAGGTGATCGAATCGTGATATTTCCAGAGACGCAAAGTACGAGAAGTTACACAGAGCAAATTTTTATGCTTTGCTCTGTGCTCTCTGTGTCTCTGTGGTGAAAAGTTTGAAATTTGAAGGAGTATAAACTGTATGACCATTTCTGACGTGACTTTCAGCATCGCTTTTTTGGCCGGTATGGCTTCGTTCCTGTCCCCGTGCGTCTTCGCCCTGGTCCCTGCCTACGTAGGCTACCTCAGCGGGCGTTCCGCCGGGATCGCTCGCGAAGGCCGTTCCAGCACCCTCTACACCCTCAGCCACGGGCTGGCCTTTGTGCTGGGATTTAGTATTGTCTTCGTCTCTCTAGGCGCTTTGGCCGCCGCTCTGGGAGGTATCCTCTTTGAATTAGAAGGCATCCTTATCAAGGTAGGCGGGGTCGTCGTCGTCATTTTCGGCTTGCACATGATCGGCGTTTTCCGCATCCCCTTCCTGGAATACGACCTGCGCCCCCAAACCACCCCCGACCGCAACCGGGGGTATATTTCCTCAGCCTTGATGGGGGTGTTTTTCTCGGCGGGTTGGTCGCCCTGTGTAGGCCCCATCCTGGGATTGGTGCTCACTATGGCCGTCAGAGGCAGCAACGTGCTCCTGGGCGCACAACTACTCATCGCTTATTCCGCCGGGTTAGCCATCCCCTTCTTGTTGGCCGCCACCCAGATCGGCTGGGTGACCACCATTCTGCGCCGCTACGGCAAGCTGATGCGCTACACCGAGATCGTCATGGGCGCGGTGATGGTCATTATCGGCGGGCTGTTGTTCTCCGGCCGATTTGAAGCCTTCCTCGCACCCCTGAGCGGCAGAGCCTTCTTCGGTTTCGGCGAGGAACTTCTCGTGGGCCGCTACCTCCTTATTGGCTCCCTGATTGCTGTAGTGGTTGGATTGATCCCCGCCGCAATCGCCCGCAACAAGGGACGCAACTTCATTGAATGGTGGTTCATTGGGCTGCTCTTCCCCATCGCTATCCCCGCCGCCCTTTTGCTAAAGCCTCTAGAAGAGGCAGAAATCGAACCCACCGGATGAATTTTCCCAAACCCTAAGGGTCTCAGACGACCGGAGGTCCAACGACCGGAGGTCGTCAGACCCTTAGGGTTTTTATATCTTACTGGTAGAGTGAAACGATGAAAAGAAACCTTCTTTTACAGGTATTGGCCGGGATCGCCCTCCTGGCCGGAATCGGTTTGATATTTATAGATTTTCCTGGGGTATTCGCGGGTCAGTCTGATGATTCTCTTGACGGCGAACAACTCCTCCGCGCCCCCGAGATCGGCGCGCTGGCCCCGGACTTTGAACTCTTGACCATTACGGGTGAATCCATCCGCCTGGACGACCTGCGCGGCCAGGTTGTGCTGTTGAATTTCTGGGCCACCTGGTGCGCGCCCTGCCGCCTGGAAATGCCCCACCTCCAGAATCGCTTTGAGCTATTTTCGCCTGACCTGGTGGTCCTGGCGGTCAACTTCGACGAACCTGCCCAGGATGTGGGGGCATTTGTGCTAGAATTGGGCCTGACCTTTCCAACCCTGCTCGACCCTGGCGCGTTAGTGCAGGACTTGTACCGGGTTCGCGGCTACCCGACCTCCGTTTTTGTAGACCGGGACGGCGTGATCCAAATTATCCACATCGGCATCCTGACCGAAGGTCAACTGGATGACTATCTCGCCCAAGTAGGTATTGGCCCATGATCATCGTCTCCTTATTCACCCGCAAAAATTGCTCCCTCTGCGACACCGCCTTGGAAGACCTGGAAGCCCTCCAGGAAGAGATCCCTCACAAATTGCTGGTGATTGACGTTGACGACCATCCCGATCTCTTGGCCGCATACGGCGACCGAGTCCCGGTGGTGGAAGCGGGGCCGTACAAGAAGGCCGCCCCCTTCACCCGCCAGGAATTAAAGATGACCCTCGCCGCAGCCCAAGACCGGGCCGCCAGCCTCCATGCCAAAGACCCAAAACGCATCGAAAAAATCGCTCAACGCGGCCGGACCATCTCAGGCACCGACCGCTTTTCCTATTGGATTTCCAACCATTATCTGGCTGTGTTCAACTTATTGATCTTCATCTACGTGGGGCTTCCCTTTATTGCCCCCGTCCTGATGAACGCCGGAGTCGAAGCCCCCGCTAAGGTGATCTATCGGGTCTATGGCGCGGTGTGCCACCAGTTAGCTTTCCGATCCTGGTTCATGTATGGCGACCAACCTGCCTATCCCCGCGACCCCGCCAACGTGGAGAGTCTGACGCCCTTCGGCGAAGCCACCGGTTTGAGCGAAGCCGACACCAACCAGGCCCGCTTCGATGCCCGAGCCTACATCGGCGATGAGACCGTGGGCTACAAAGTCGCCTTCTGCGAGCGGGATGTCGCCATCTATGGGGCTATCTTGCTCTTTGGATTGATCTTCGCCGTTTCCAAACGTCGCTTGCCCCCGCTCCCGACGCTGCTGTGGCTTATTATTGGCTGGGGGCCGATTGGCCTGGACGGATTCAGCCAACTGCTCAGCCAGCCTCCCTTTGATACCTGGGCGATATTGGAATGGCTGCCCTACCGGGAAAGCACGCCCTTCCTCCGCACCCTCACCGGCGCGCTCTTCGGATTCACCACCGCCTGGTTCGGCTATCCCTACATGGAAGAGACCTTCGTCGAATCCCGCCAGATGCTGGCGAAAAAATTCGCCCGCATCAAAGAATTAGCCAACCACACCGTCCCGGACGCTGAATAAATAATCGCTTTCACCAACACTGAGCACAACATTGCGCTAGTAATATCAGATTTGTTTTTTCAGCGCTTCAGTGGTTCAGCGATTCAGTGTTTCAACGCTTTAGTGGTAAAAATACGCTGACACTCCCATAATAGACATGCCCTTCCACCAACCCGACTCCATCCGCTACTACATCTTCGACTCCCTGACTGAGGCGGGCGTCACCCACGCCGTCTTCACCCGGCGGGGCGGAGCCAGCCCGGCTCCCTGGGACTCCCTCAACGTGGGCGCGACTGTAGGCGATGACCTGGAAAATGTCTCCGAGAACCGCGTTCGCTCCTTTGAAGCCTTGGGACGAAACATCGCCACCCTCACCGACACCTGGCTGGTGCACGGCCGGGAGGTCCTCTGCGCCACCGAGCCGCGCGATCCCGAAGCCTTGCCTCCCCAGGCCGACGTCCTCCTCACCGACCAACCGCTCACCCTTTTCATGCGCTTCGCCGATTGCGTCCCCATATTGCTGTACGACCCCCGCCGCAAGGTGGTTGGGATGGCCCACGCCGGTTGGCCGGGCACCGTGAAGCAGGCTGCCAAGACTGCCGTAGAAGCCATGCAGGCTCAATACCACTCTCGCCCCGAAGACCTGCTGGCCGCCATTGGCCCCTCCATCGGCCCCCACCACTACGAGATCGGCCCCGACGTTATCGTCCAGGTAGAAGAATCCTTCGGCAGTGATGCCTCCGCCCTCCTCCCGGAATTCGACGGCTCAACCCACTTCGACCTCTGGTCGGCCAACCGCCTCATTCTGGAGCAGGCTGGCGTCACTCACATTGAAGTATCCCAAATCTGCACCGCCTGCCACCTGGACGATTGGTACTCTCACCGCGGCGACCATGGCAGTACCGGCCGCTTCGGCGCTCTTATTGCGTTGAACGTTTGAACGTTAAAACGTTTAAACGTTCAACCTGCAATTCGCAATCTGCAACCTATAACTTCCATGATAATTGCTGACCGCTACAATCAAATCCTAGAGAACATCGCCCGCACAGCCGCCTCCGCCGGACGCAAACCGGAGGAGGTGAAGCTGGTTGTGGTCACCAAAGGACATCCGTTGGAGATTGCGAAAGAGGTCGTTGCCGCTGGCGCGCTGGATCTGGGCGAAAATTACCCTGAGAAAGCCCTAACAAAAATAGCAGGTTTTTCTGATGAAACTGGTGTAAAATGGCATATGATAGGGCACGTCCAGAGCCGCAAAGCCCGTCTGGTGTGCGAGAACTTTACCTTATTACATTCGTTGGACAGCCTCAAACTTGCCAACCGCCTGAACCGGTTCTGTGAAGAATTGGGGCGGACGCTGCCAGCGCTGCTGGAATGCAACGTGAGCGGCGAGGCTTCCAAGCATGGTTTTCCCGCCCTGGAGGAATCTCGCTGGCCGGAACTGATCGAAACCCTGGCCCCCATGCTGGAATTGCCTCACCTGGAAGTCCGGGGCCTGATGACGATGGCCCCCTGGGGTCAGGCCCCTGAACAGGCCCGCCCGCACTTCCGGCGTTTGCGCCGCCTTCGGGATTTCCTCGCCCAACAATTCCCCCAGACGAACTGGGATGAGCTTTCCATGGGCATGAGCGATGATTACGAAGTGGCAATCCAGGAGGGCGCCACCCTGGTGCGTTTAGGGACCGCGATTTTAGGTCGCCGCCATCTTGGGACGACACTATAGGTTTGAGTTTTGAAGGAAGAGTTAATTAATGGATCTACTGATTGACCTCGTTGTGCAAATCATTGTCTTGCTGGTAATCGCCAAGATAATATTGTCTTACATCACCCCGCCCTACCATCCGGCTCGAGAGGCCCTGGACCGCATCCTGGAGCCATTTTTGACGCCTATCCGCCGGGTGATCCCGTCTATGGGTATGTTCGATTTTAGCCCTATGGTCCTGTTGATTCTGGTATACTTATTAGCGAATATTCTGAAAAGTATATTCTAATTACGATAACGATGAGGTAGTAAATGGCTTCTCGAAAATTCCGCTTACACAATGGACAAAAAGGGGCCGCGCTGGCGATCCGCGTGACTCCCCGCGCCAGCCGCAACGAGGTTGTGGAAGTGCTCAGTGACGGCACCATCAAAGTCCGTCTCACCGCGCCCCCGGCGGAAGGCAAGGCCAACGAGGCCCTGGTCAAATTCCTCGCCGACTTTCTAGATATCGCCCCTTCCCGGGTGGAGATCGTCGCCGGGCTATCCGGCCGTGACAAGCTCGTCTCTATTATTGACGCCGATTCCGACGCCATTCACCAACAGATCCTGGAGCACCTGGCCTAACCTGAACCCATACGCTATCTAATACTATTCCTTGCCCATTAGGCGAGGCGTTTACCCTCACACCCTCATTAGGCGCAGTTCTAGCTGCGCCTAATTTTATTTAATTCAGCGCCGCCCTCATGGAAATAGAGAGTTGTTTAATATATTCTAGATTCCTTGAAAGGTCTTCGCGTTTCTTTGGAAATCCTCACACTTGTTTTTAGGAGTCGAGGCTTAAGCCGGGTCACAACGCGAGTTCTTACGGCTGAAGCCTCGATTCCTTCGCTATCCTGTCAATGCGTCGGCGACAAGTTAAAATCAATAAAATGATTCTCTACAATACATGATTGAACTAAAAAAACTCTATGCTCTGTTGGGCCGTTCTCTGTGTCTCTGTGGTGAATGGTTTTAATTACCCCAACCCAAACTGCATCGGCGCGGGCAATTCCACCCCCGCTCCGGCGACCTGCCAGAGCGTGTTGAGCGCCGCTTCGCTCAAGTCTTCTTCTGAGCCGTATAACAAATTGTACAATTCGGAGAAAGCGCTCTTGGCTTCCTCTGGCGACCGGCGCAGATAATCCATGGCGGCCAGTTTTTCCTCCGGGTCTCCGTCCCGCAAGGCCGACATCAGGGTCTGCCAGGCGGTTCCCGGCGCAACTCCCATGCCCCGTTCCCCGGCGAAAGCGATCAGCCAGGGTTGGTCGGTCAGTTCCGGTAGTACGACCGGTATGCGGGGGTTATCCATCTCCAGCATGTCGAAAGCTTCCGAGGCGGCGCTGCGCACCACCCACTGTTCGTCCTCCACCCGCATGAGTTCCAGGATGTCCTTGGCCCAACTTTCATTCACTTTCACCAACCCATAAACCACCGCCCGCCGCACCAGCAAGTCGTCGAGTTCAGCGCCTTCTTTCAATATGGGATGGCCTTCGTTGGGGTTGCTGGCGAGAGCTTCGGCGGCGGCCCGCCGCAAGTCCTCGTCGCCGCTCAGCAAGGCGTCGGCCACCGCCTCAATGGCTGCGCTGGTTCCTATGGCGGCCAGGGCGATACAGGATGATTGCCGCACCAGGGTGGATGCGTCGCTGAATACGCCGGTCAGCTCTTCGACTGCCTGGGGGTCTCTCATCGCGCCGCAACCCAGAGCCGCCAGATGCCGCACGGTTGGGTGGGAATGGGCCAGCAATTGGCGGAAAAGTCCCGCCACCCCAGGGTCCCCGGAAGTGACCAAAGCCGACAGCAGTTTAGCCCGTACGCCAACCGGGTAAGCGGCTTGCTGTAGGATCCCCGCCAACTGCCGCATCAGGTTTGAGCGCCAGGGCGCTTTACGGGAGGCGTGGCGCGGCCACCGGGCCACGTCCAGCAAACCCTGCTGCAAAGGATCAACGTTTTGGGCTGCGACCATTTTAGGGATCAGGACCGAAATGTCGCTGCGTTTGGGAAGAAATTCCAGAGTGAGCGATCTGCCTACCCATTGGGTTTGCTCCGAAAGCTCCTGAATGCCGCCCGTGTGGCCGATGCCGCATGCGGCCAGGTAGCCGCCCAACACCGGATTGGCGAAGCTCAACCGGGAGTCGGCCCGCGAGATCATGACTCCCATATCTACCAGTTCGGGCAGCATCCGCCGTACCCCTCGGCCAGAGACGGGTTTTTCGTATTGTTCTTGCCGGGCAGCTTCCAGTTCTTCAGGTAAATCAGCCAGTTCGATTTCTTCTTCCAGGTCTTCGCCCTCCTCGGCCTCGAGTTCTTCTTCCGGGGTTTCGCCCTCCTCGACTTCAATTTCTTCCTCTTCCTCAGGTTCTGGTTCCAGTTCGGGGAGGGGATCGTTATCCAGGCCTTCGGGGTCTTCGAATTCGGACACGAAGCGTCCCGCGTCCCGCCGAGCCACCATGGGAGTGGCGTTGATCGCCATCTGCATGGCAAGCTGCTCAAGCGCGGGCCGGCTGCCGGATGCGGAGGCGGTGACCCGCCGGATGAAGGCTTCAATGGCCTCCGACGAACCGGCCCCAAGCACATCTCCGGCGTAGACTGCCCACACCTTCAGGGTGAGGATGAGCGGGTTGAGGGAGGAAGTATCCTCCTTGAGCCAACTGGTGACCAGAGGGGCGGGGATCTGTTCGGGCAGGTCTTTAGCCCATTTCTCATAGGCCACGTTGCTGTCCCACAACTCTTCCCAGCGTGTGACGAAATCCGACCGTTGGTTGGGACTCCAGGCCGCCATAGCAAGGGGCGCGAACCCCAAATCTATCAAGATACCGAAATGATCCGGCGCGGCCGCAGCCACCACCTGGGTCTGGGGATAGAGATTGAGGATGGCGGCCAGGTATTCGGCGTAGGTTTGGTGATCTTCCGGGGGGAGTTCGTCCAGGCCGTCCAACAGGAGCAGGGCTTCACCCCTTTCGAAAACGGTCCGCAAATAACCGCCCAACCCGGCCTCCAAAATGGCGGACATTTTCGGGGCCAGGGCGCTGATGATCGGGTCTATTGGGCTATCCAGTTTTTTGGAAGGATTGCTCAGGTCGGCGACGTGCACCAGAACCGGAATGCGAGTGTTCAGGGCTTCGGTTTCCGGGTCTCGCCGGGCCACCTGGGAGGCCAGCGCAGCCAACGCCACCGTCTTGCCGCTGCCCGGCCTGCCGATCAAGGCGATGTTCATCCCGCTGTTCAGTACTTCGTTCAGGGAGAACGTGGGCGCGCCCAGCATCCCGCCCAATTCCGGCCAGTCGGGCATATAGGGCAGCGCCATGCTGATACTGTCGTCGGTGAGGGGGGCTTCTCCGGGGGTGATGGAGGGCGGCGGAGCCATCACTCGCGGCTTGACCAGCACCTCCTCCAGAGAGAACAGCGCGGCCGCCAGGTGGTATCCCTGGGCCAGCCGAAGCGCGTCTTGCCGGTAGCGCTTTTCAAGATTGAGCGAAAATCCCTGGCGAGCCGACTTGGCGCGGTTGGCTATGGCATCTCTAACGCTCGTGAGCAGCGGACGCAGACGTCCCAAGAACCAGGAAAACACCATTCCTGTCAGGAAGCCGACGATAAACGGGATAAAGTTTTGAAGATCCATAACTAATATCGGTCAAAAAGATATGACCCAGTATAGCATGATTTGGAAATTTACAACCCTTCTAGGATTAACAAAAATGCTAATCGGTCTGACTGGCCGGACTGGTCTAAGTGGTCTTAGTAGTCCTAGTGGTCGGATTTGTCCCCATCATCCAATCCAATGTAGGGGGGCCGTGTTCTGTGCCTCATTGTCAATGATTAACTATCAAGAGGGCGTATTTCAGTTTGGGGGTTTGGCGACCAATGTCGCAGTGACTAAAGTCACACAAACG
>CBDUUP010000151.1:0-9752 GCA_965370435.1 uncultured Anaerolineales bacterium
TCCATTGGGGGCAGGTCGCCGGGGCCGGGGTGGCCGGGGTGACTTCCGCCGGGGGGGTGTTGGTGGGGGTTGGGGAGTTGCGCGGCACGGTCGCCGTGGGTGTGGGAGTATCCTCCGGCTCGGTCGCAGTCGGCGTGGGGGTATCCTCCGGCTCGGTCGCGGTGGGCGTGGGGGTATCCTCCGGTTGGGTCGCCGTGGGTGTGTTGGTGTCATCCGGCTGCGTTGCCGTTGGGGTGTTTGTGTCCTCCGGCTGGGTCGCAGTCGGAGTATTGGTGTCCCTCGGCTGGGTCGCTGTCGGGGTGTCCGGGGGATCACTCCACTTAATCTCAATATGGGAAATATCTTTGCATTCCGAGCCTGAACCCACTTTGCTCACATTGACCGAAGTGGATCCCAACCCGTTTACCCGGTAGCATCCATCATTTTGATTGGCAGGAGGATAAGTGAAAACTGTGCATCCAGTGCTTGCCTTGATGGCTACCTTGGTGATAATGTTCGGGGAGGCGTTGTAAGACCAACTGTTGCCTGGATTATCATCCTTGTGGTCCCAATTGGTGCAGTTGCCGCCGCCCGCCGCGCCAAACAGATCGGCGATTTGAGGGCCAAATATTACTGCTACGATAATGAGGACGGCTACCACGGCGAAGGTGATGATGTTTTGATATTGCTTTAGTTTTTTCATATCTATTATTCCTTTGTATTATTTTGCTGATGAATATTTATGCATCTATCAAAATGACCCATATCATTGCGGTCATTTTGATAGATGCCGTTGAGAGTTCTACCGCCCGCGGCTGGACAATTCCTTGGAGGGCGACCACTGCGTCCACTTGTCGGTGGCGGGGTGGTTGGTGAGGTTGGATTGGGTTCCGCCGCGCCAGGGAACCATCATGACGTTAGGCGCGCCGTCCCGGGTGGAGGTGAAGGCGATATTGGCGCCGCCGCAGTCCCAGGTGGGGCCGCTGTCAATGCCTTCATAATCGGTCAATTGGTATCGCTCGCCATCTCGCAGGTCATAGGTGTAAATGTCAAGGTTGCCAGCGATCTCGGTCTGGAAGGCGATCCGGTCTCCCTCCGGCGACCAGGCGTGGTTGCCGGTGTCCCCGTCCCCGGTGGAGATCTGCATCTGGTTGCCCCCCTCCAGATCAGATACGAACAGGTCCCAGATGCCGTTCACGTCCGAGAGGAAAGCCAAGTTTTCGTCGTTGGGGGACCAGGCGGGGAAGATCTCGTTGGCATCGGTGGAGGTCACCTGGAACTCGTTGCCGGTGCTGACATTCAACTTGTACACGTCCCAGTTGCCGGAGCGATTGCTCTGGAAGACCAGCCAGTCCAGGTCAGGCGACCAGAAACCGGCCACGTCGTCATTGGGGTCGGTGGTGAGTTGGGTTGTTTCGCCGGAAACCATGTCTATGGAGAAAAGGTCCCAGTTACCGTTGCGGTCGCTCTGGAAGATGATCGTCTGGCTGTCCGGCCCGAACATGGGGTTGATGTTGTTGGAGGAAGTGTCGGTCAGGCGGACTTGAGACTGGCCCAGGCTGTCGGTGTAATAGAGTTCGATGTTGCCGTTGCGGTCGCTCTGGAAGACCACCCAGGCGTCATCGGGGCTTCGGCTGGGGCGAGAGTCCACCGCCTCGCTGTCGGAGAGGTTGTAGAGCAATGCGCCCGCCGCGCCCTCCACGCCGTCCAGCCGGTAAACCTCCAGGTTCTCATCACGGAAAGTGTGGAAGAGCAGCCACTGCGGGCAGGTGCCGGTGGATTGTTGGGGAGTATTGGTGGGTGGGGTTTTGGGAGTTTCTGTTACGGTCTTATTGCCCAATTTGAGTTCAATGTGGGAGATGTCTTTGCAGTCTTTCCCTGAACCGACTTTATTCACTTTGATAGAGGTGGTGCCCAGTCCGCTCACTGAATAGCAGCCATTGCTCTGAGAGGCCGGGGGATAGGTGAACGTGTAGCAGGAAGTGCCCTGGTTCGCCGAGCCAGCTTTGACCACCACTTTGGTGATGATCCGGTCCGAGGTGTAGCGCCAGGGCGGGTTATTGACCTTTATGTCATGGTTGAAGCAGTTTCCCTTTCCCGCCGCGCCAAGCAAAGTGAGAATATCGTTTCCAAAAAAGACCAATATTACGACCGCCAATGCCAAGGCGGCAAAGATGATGATATTTTGATTTTTCTTTAGCTTTTCCATGCTTCTTACTCCTCATTGGTTAGGCTGAACGTTGGGTAATGAAGTGCGTGTGCGCGCCAGCTTATCGAATAAAATGTTTTATAACTTCAGGTATCACCCTTTTTTCCGGGTGGACTGCCATAAGAGAATGAGACCGATGACGCCTCCGACGACAACAAACGCTGGGAGCAATCCATCATCCCCTCCCGCCGATCCTGTGAGAACCGAATCGCCGTAAGATGAAAAGGGAAGCAGGATAATGGCGATCAGAATCACTGTAGCCACAGCGGCCAGGGCCGTGCGCCGCTGCCTGCGGGAGGAGGATTGCCAGGTTGAGCGGGGCGGGAACAAGCGCTTCAGCCAGCGCTGCCAAAACGTTTCGGCAGACGCATTCAGTTCGGCTTCTTTCCACTCGTCTGCCAGGCGTGTGTGGATGCGCCGGGCCAATTCTTTGCTGGGCGCATCGGAGCCTATGGCGCGATGAAGGCGCACTACGGTCTCTTGTAATTCACGCACTTCTTGATCCTGGGTCGAGAGTTCCACTTTATCTTCACCATCTTTGGATAGCAGCGTATCCGTGAAATCCGCAAGCTGGTTGTCTATGTGGGGAGAGCGATGCTTTTCGTTGTCAGTCATTGGAGTCTTCCAATTGTTTGCGTATTGACGCTATCGCTCTCCGATATAGGGATTTGGTCGATTCCAAAGTTTTTCCTTGAAGCTGCGCAATTTCATTGAATCTGAGGCCTTCGGCAAATCGGAGCAGCAGAATGTCTTGATAATGTTCCGGCAGTGTTTGCATGGCCTGGCGCAGGATGATTTGATCGTCTGACATTGGCGGGGCCGTGATGGACTTTGGGTTGGCGGCTTGCAGGGCCTCTTCGTCGAACTCGCTGCTCATATCGCTCTGGTCTCGGTTTCGCCGCCGGTAATAATCGGCCACTTTTCGGTTGGTCAGCGTGCGCAGCCAAGCGCTGAACTTGGATTTGCCCTGGAAGCTCTTCAGCGATTTCATCACCGCGATAAAAACTTCCTGAGTGACGTCTTCTACGTCCGACTCCGGTATTCGATACCTGACCCGGTTGAAGACCAGCGCTAAATAGCGTTCGTACAGGCCGGTGAACGCATCCAGGCTTCCCATCTGGGCCAGCCGGATCAATTCTTCGTCGCTGGCGTCGTTTGAGTCAACTTGCGCTGCTCGGCTTTCAGTATCCGTTTGATTCATTAGTCGTCCAAGCATGTGAAAAAGGGTTGTAACACTAAAAAATATTATACACGCAAGTGAGAATATTTGGTAAAATTAGATAGTAGTGTTACCAATACCTTCGCCAATTTGAGAGTATCGTCTCACTGACTACTAGACTGGAGATTATCACAGTCACTTGTCATATCGAATAAATAACCTGTACGGGTTTGAGCGGATATAATATTAATTATCGCTATGGCAAATCGTCAAAACGCTACTAGAGAGGCTCATTGAGCTAAAAGGCATCGTTTTTGGCGAAGGTATTGGTTACTTAAAGATATATTTAGGTTAGCATTAGGTCTGGCGTATTTTATCAAGTCGGTGTAAGATTACCTGACTAAAGTTTTATTTCATAGCAGTTTTCTATTGACAAACGACCAACATAGTGTATCATATAATGCAGAATAATGGTCGAAATAATCATATTAGAACTTGGATAGTCTAATTACACACGGTTATAATATTTCAACTATCCCCAGCCCTAATTGTAAAAAGGAGAGAATGTAATGAAGAAAGATAATGTTAGAAAGTGGTTAGTTCTCGCGTTGGTATTCGGTTTGCTGATTGCCGCCTGCGGGACTGACCCCGACCCCACCGATCCCCCGGCTACTGACGCGCCCGAACCCACGATGGCAGCCGATACCGAAGTGCCGGCTCCCCCCGCCGCCACGCCCACCGAAGTGGATACCACCACTCTGGACATATCCATGCAGGATGCGGTTTCCGCCGACCTCCTGCTTGACCCGGCCAACACAACCGATGCAGACTCGCTGATGATCAGCGGGTATATTTACGAAGGCCTGGTTACCGCTGACGGGTCCCCCGCCCTGGCGGTCTCCTGGACTGTCTCCGATGACAAGCTGGACTGGATCTTTGTACTGCGCTTCGACGCTGCTTTCCATGATGGCACCGTTTTCGATGCGGATGCCGTTCTGGCGAACTTCAACCGCTGGTTCGATCCCGACTCCCCCTTGCGCGGCGCTGGCGCTTACGAAGCCTGGCAGACCTACTTCCTGGGCTTCAACGGTGAGACCGATGACGATGACAACCCGCTCTCTTCCTTCGATGGGATTGAAAAGGTTGATAACTACACCGTCCTCATCCACCTGAACCGGGAAGTCCCTGACCTGCTCGATATTCTGGGCATGACCGCTTTCAGCATCGCCAGCCCCACCGCCATTGAAACCGACGGCGCCTTCTTCGGCGCCGCCGATGGCAGCGCGGTCGGCACCGGCGGATACTTCCTCGCCTCCTGGGATACCGATATGCTGGTCTTGGTCCCCAACCCCGACTATTGGGGTTCCGTCGCCGACGTGAACTTAGGCTTCCCCTTCGAATAACCTCAAGATTTTTCCTACAACAATCCACAACATTACTGGCCGCTCTAGAGCGGCCAGTATTTTTATTTCAGTCAAGAAAAGAGTGAGTCAATCGCTCATCCTCTCTATTCCGTCATTATGAGGCCGAAAGCTGAGGAAGCCCTATTTTCTTCGTCCTTCATCACCAGGGACGGAACTACCCAACTATCAAACTACCAAACTAATCTCGACCTCACCCAATCCGGCGAACCGTCGAATTGGGAATTGTCAAACGTGAGGCGAACCTGTTCGCTGCCATCGGCTCGCATCACGTAGATCTCGGCGTTGCTGTCCCGGTTGGTCTGGAAGGCGATATATAATCCGTTTGGCGACCAGGTCAACTGTCCATCGAAAGAAGCGTTCTCGGTCAGCCGTTGGAGTCCGCTTCCGTCCACATTGATGATGTATATCTCCCAGTTGTAGTCCCTTTCGGAGAGGAAGGCGATCTGTTGGCCGTCCGGCGACCAGGCCGGGAAACTGTCCTCGGCGGGGTGGACGGTGAGGCGCACCTTCCCGCTTCCATCCGCGTTGACTATAAAGATGTCCGAATTCCCATCTCTCCAGGAACGGATCGCCAGGCGGGTTCCGTCCGGCGACCAGGCCGGGTTGGCGTCCGGCGCGCCCTCGTTGGTGAGGCGGGTCAGTCCGCTGCCGTCGGCGTTGATGGCGTATATATCGGAGTTGCCGTTGCCCTCCCGGTTTGAGACAAAAGCCAGCCGCCTCCCGGTCGGGGACCAAATGGGGTTGCTGTCGCCAGCGTCGTGGGTGGTCAACCGGAGCAGGCCGCTGCCGTCCACGTTGATGACGTAAATCTCCCAGTTCCCATCTCGGAAGGACTCGAAAGCGATCTGCGAGCCATCCGGCGACCAGGCCGGCGCCCAGTCCTTGGCCGAATCGCTGGTCAGGCGGATGAGACCGCTGCCATTGGCGTTCATCAGATAAATGTCCCAGTTCTCCCCCCGGTTCGAGGCAAAGGCGATCCTCCCCCCATCCGGCGACCAGACCGGAACTTTATCCTCCGCCGGGTTGTTGGTCAGCCGGGTCTGCCCGCTGCCATCCGGGTTCATCACGTAGATCTCGGCATTGCCATCCCGGTGGGAGACAAACACCAGCCGCCCATCCGCTTGCGGATAGGGCGTATCGGTGGGGGTTAGCGTGATGGTCGGTGTGGACGTGATGGTCGGTGTGGATGTGTTGGTCGGCGTCGAAGTCGGGGTGGAAGTCGGCGTATCGGTAGCCGTCGCCGAAGCTTCACCCGCCACACCGAACAAATCACCGATCTCCATCGTGCAAGCCGATAACAGCCCGGCCAGGATAACGGCAATAAGGATTGACCAGGAAGTTGATTGACTAGTCCTGCGGCGAACCGCGCTCGTAGTTTTAGGTTTCATCATGTCTGCTCCAATAATGCTTTACGCATTGTAAACTGTAATTGTTTTATCGATGGTCTCATGTCCAGCGTCTAACCGTCAATCCGCTGATCGGTTGTGGCTGTAGTCTAATTATATTGTCGGTGGATTGATAACAAAAGGTGCTATTAGGGCTATTTCGAACGCTAGTACGAAAGTAATGATAAAAATCCACCCCCTCTCACAATCAACTTGCCAACGACCGCTGGTTACCGTCCACGGTCCACCAACCACTGCCCACTGACAACCACCCAACTACCCAACTACTCTCCTACTCAACTCCCTAACTCCCCTCCAAATCCCCTTGACAAATCCTGCCTTATAGCGTAATTTAGAGAGCGATGACCTAAATTCGCAATTTGACGTTATAATTAGGTATGCAAAGTTAGCATTATTGCCCTGGCATTAACATAAACTATTATGGTGGAGGACGCGCAACATGTCACAGATCATTTCAATTCACTCTTTTCGAGGCGGAACTGGGAAGTCCAACACGACCGCAAATCTTTCGTCTTTGCTGGCTGTTCAAGGGAAGCGGGTCGGTGTTGTAGACACCGACATCCAATCCCCTGGCATTCACGTGCTCTTCAACCTGGGAGAGGATGAGATGCGGCACTCGCTCAACGATTACCTCTGGGGCAAGTGCGGGATTGAAGATACCGCCCATGACGTTACCGACCGATTGGGACCCGAAGCGGAAGGGAAGATTTATTTGGTCCCCTCCAGCATCAAGGCTGGCGAGATCGCCCGCATCCTGCGGGAAGGCTACGACGTAGGCTTGCTCAACGATGGCTTCCAAGACCTGTTGGAGACCATGAACCTGGACGTTCTCATGATTGACACCCACCCAGGCTTGAACGAAGAGACCCTGCTATCCATCGCTATTTCGGACGCCCTCATCATCATCCTGCGCCCCGACCAGCAAGACTATCAAGGCACCAGCGTTACCGTCGAAGTGGCCCGCAAGCTGGAAGTGCAGCGCATGGTGCTATTGGTCAACAAGGTGCCCTCGGTCTTCGACCCCGAAGACATCAAAAAACAGGCCGAGCAGACTTACAATTGCGAGGTCGCCGCGGTTCTTCCCCACTCAGATGAAATGATGGCCCTGGCAAGCTCAGACATCTTTGCCTTACGCTACCCTGATCATCCTATCACCAACAGCTACAAAAAAACCCTGGCTATATTAGGTTTCTGATCGCTCTGGGACAAGGATCGCCTTGTCTAAAATTGTTGTATTTCATTCCTTCCGGCGCGCCGCCGGCAAGTCGCACATTGCGACTAGCGCCTCAACTTTGATGGCTGTTGAGGGTCGGCGCGTCGGAATTGTAGATGCAGCCTTCCTGACCCCCAGCCTCCACGGGATCTTTGGGCTGTCCGGCACAACCCTCGAACATTCCCTCGACGATTTCCTGAACGGCAAATGCGCCCCAGCCCAAATCGCCCACCGTCTCACCGACACCTTGCTCCCCACCCCGGAGTCTAGACCGCCGGGAGGCCAACTCTACCTGATCCCCAGCGGATTGGAGCCTGGAAAAAGCCTCACCCAGCTTCTAAGCGACTATGACCCCGAACTCCTTGCCGCTGGCTTCCGCCGGTTGATCGAAGAACTGGAACTGGACGCCCTGATTGTTGACACCGACAGCGGCTTCAACAGCAGCGCCCTGCTCTCCACCGCTCTTTGTGAAGTCCTGGTCTTGGTCATGCGTCTGGACAAACAAGACCTGGAAGGAACCCCCATCTTGCTGGGCGTTGCCCAAAATCTGGAAGTCCCCTCAGTCTTGATGGTGGTCAACGAAGTCCCCGGCAAGACCGACCTGGCCTCGGTCGACAGACAGGTCAGTCAGAGTTATAATTGCGATGTCGGCGCAGTGATCCCTCATACTGAAGAGTTAGTCACCCTCTCCAGCCGGGAAGTTTTCGTCCTGCGCTACCCGGAGCATCCGATCACCGAAAAATTCAAACAGCTTTCCACCCTGATAACGGCCCGTCTAGGGGTATAATTTCAAGACGCCCATATGGCCCTCCAATTGGAACCTTGCGAAGCTTCCCAGGGTTCTTTATTGAAGCATAGATAAAGAGATTGCTATGAGAACACCCCAACTACAGGGTCAGCCAGGATAAACTTATGAGAGAACGATTGAGTCAAATGTTCGGCTTGCGCTCCGGGGAATTCGGCCTGGTTTTTCTCATGGCGTTTTTGTTGTTCAGCAACTCCCTCGCCCAGCAGGTGACCGAGATCACCGCAGTCAGCAACTTCTTGAGCACCGGCGGAGTCAACAGCATCCTCATCGTCTGGGCGCTGGACGGCGTCATCATCTTCGGCATGGTGGGCTTGCAGTCCTTGGTCATTGACCGCTACAATCGGATAGCCCTCTCCCGGGCCATCCTCCTTATTTTCGCCCTTTCCTTCATCGGCATGCGGCTGCTGTTCTATTTCCAAGCTCCCGAAGGCCTGAGCTATGGCATCTTGTTCCTGATCTCGGAGCAGCAATGGTTGATCTTCCCCACCGTCTTGTGGATCCTGGCTAACGACGTATACAATATGGCCCAGGCCAAACGCCTCTTCCCTATCATCGCCGGGGGAGATTTTATCGGGAAGCTGGCCGGGATCGGGGTGGCCGCCGCGGCCCCAGGCGTGATAAGTTCCATCCCCACTTTGCGCCTGGAAGACCTCTTCCTGGTCAACGCCGCCATTTACCTGATCGCCTTCCTCTTCATCACCCTCGGCATGCGCCGGGTGCATATCCGCGACGCCGCCCAAACCCAGGAGACCCTGCGCGAGTCCTTGACCGAAGGATGGGATTTTATCCGCAACGTGCCCGTCTTTCGCTACCTCTCCCTGCTGATCTTGCTGGTCCTGGTTTCCGATACCATCATAGAGTTCCACTTCCTGTTCGTGACCGACAGCTTATACTTCGGGGACGCGGCCAGCTACACCGCCTTCTACAGCAAATTCCGCCTGGGCATGATCTTGGCCTCTTTGCTCATTCAGGTGCTTATCACCAACCGGATCATGGCCTCGGTCAAGCTGAAGAACCTGTTTTTCGCTGAACCGCTGGGAGCCATCTTCGGCTTCCTCTTGACCCCCATCATGCCCTTTCTGCCCCGCCTCCTGGGCGCCGTAAGCAGCATGATCTCCTTGAAGATCCCCCAACTTACCCTGGGAGATTCGGCTCGCAAGGCCTTCCAGGCCCTGGTCCCGGAAGAGCGGCGCGGCCGGGTCAGTTTGTTCATGGACAGCTTCTTGTTCTCTCTGGGAACCGTCTTCGGCTGTCTCCTCGCCGGAGCCATCCTGTACCTGGGCAAAATGGCGGGCAGCGAGAACTATTTCCTCGTGTACCTGGCCGTCGCCGTGCCTATTTCCGTCACGGCCGTGTGGTCTGCGTTCAAGCTGCGATCCGTCTATGACACCAGCCTCTTCAATTGGCGGCTCAAACGCCGCGAACGCGGCCGCAGCGTCCTGGACGACCTTGAATTTTAACAGAGTTATTAAGTTTTTCTCTCTAACCGAAGCGACGTTCTCTGTGTCTCTGTGGTGAAATGTTTGTTTTTTTGATAAAGGATATTAATGACCT
>CBDUUP010000152.1:0-9722 GCA_965370435.1 uncultured Anaerolineales bacterium
GCACACTTGCACACCTGCATACTTGCATACTTGCAACTTGCCAACCTTCAACCTGCCAACCTTCAACCCTCTGTTGTATAATTAGGGGTCTAAAATTATTGTTATATGGTATGAACTGGAGGCATTTATTTGAAAGCCATTATCTTCAAAGAACACGGCGGGCCGGAGGTCCTGGAATACACCGACCTCCCCACCCCCCAACCCGGCCCCGGACAGGCCCTGGTGAAACTCAAAAGCGCGGCCCTCAACCGCCTGGACCTATGGGTGCGGGAGGGATGGCCGGGCATCCGTCTGGAACTTCCCCACATCCCCGGCGCGGACGGCGCGGGGGAGATCGCCGCCCTGGGCGAGGGCGTAACCCGTTGGAGCATTGGCGACCGGATCGTCATCAATCCCAACGTCGTCTGCTACCGGTGCGAGTACTGCATCGCCGGACAGGAGAACCTTTGTGAAAACTGGCATCTTCTCGGCGAATCCCTCCCCGGAACCTACGCCGAATACATCGCCCTCCCCGAACAAAACCTGTACCCCATCCCAGACGGCTTTGACGAACACCTCGCCGCGGCCGCCGCTCTGGTCTACCAGACCGCCTGGCATTCCCTCATCACCCGAGGCAACCTCCGGCCTCGGGAGACCGTGCTGGTGGTGGGCGCGTCCGGCGGGGTCAACATCGCCAGCATCGAAATTGCCAAATTGACCGGCGCGACTGTGTACGTGGTCGGCTCCAACGATGAAAAACTGGCCCTGGCTGAAACCCTGGGCGCAGACCACTGCATCAACCGGGCCAAAGATGAGAACTGGGCCAAGACCATTTACACCCTCACCGGCAAAAAAGGCGTAGACGTAGTGGTAGACAACGTGGGCACCACCTTCCCCATGAGCTTCCGCGCCGCCCGTAGGGGCGGCCGTATCCTCACCGTGGGCAACACCGGCGGCCCCAAGTTTGAAATAGACAATCGCTTCATCTTTGGCAAGCATCTCTCCATTCTCGGCTCCACGATGGGTACCCGCTCTGATTTCGCCGCCGTAATGGATCTGGTTTTCGCCGGGGAGCTTAATCCCCCCCTCGATAAAACCTTTCCCCTGGCCGAAGCCCGCGCCGCCCAGGAACGCCTGGAAAGCGGCCAGCAGCTTGGCAAGATCACCCTTTCAATCCCTTGACCCTCACAAATTTGTGCTGCGCCAACAGAAACCTGACAGGTTTTCCAATTAGATTAATGATGCAAGATAACGATGTTCAAAATATTTTATCCGCCCTACACTAATCTTTTTATTCGCGTTATTCGTGTTATTCGCGGATAACATGTTATTATCTCTGCCCTTTCACTTCCAATAAATTTTCACAGGATCCCCAGATGACAGACCAAACCAAACCAAAACGACCCTGGAGCGTAACGTTGTTAGCCCTCGGAGTGTTAAGTCTTACGAGCGTCTTTATGGGCCGTCTGGTTTTCTCTCTCGTCCAATGGGATCGCCTGGTAGAGACCGAGATGGCGGCGCCGGCATTCTATTTGCCGCTCACCGGACTGGTCTGGGGCGCGGTGGGGCTGCCGTTGATCTATGGATTGTGGCGCGGCCTCCCCTGGGCTTCAGCCGCAACCCGCATTGCCGCCGTGGGTTTCACCACCTATTACTGGATCGATAGGACTTTCCTATCCACCAACCAACTCAGACAGACCAACCAGCGTTTCGCCATGGGCGCGACGTTGGCGGTACTGGTTCTTATCCTCTGGATATTATCTACATCCAAAGCGCGAACTTTTTTTGGAGAAAAGAATGACCGATCATCCCAATCCCAAGATTCAACAACTGCGTGACCTCAAGGCTCAAGGCCGCCTGGGGGGAGGCGTAGAACGCATCGAGACCCAACACAAAAAAGGCCGCCTGACCGCCCGGGAGCGCATTGACCTGCTCCTGGATAAAGGCTCCTTTCGAGAAGTCGACGCTTTCGTCGAGCACCGCACCACCGACTTCGGCCTGGAAGATAAAAAATACATGGGCGACAGCGTCGTCACCGGCTGGGGAACTATCGAAGAGCGGCTGGTGTACGTCTTCTCCCAGGATTTCACCGTCCTCGGCGGAAGTCTGGGCGAAGTGCACGCCGAAAAAGTGGTCAAGATCATGGATATGGCCCTGAAGAACGGCGCGCCGGTCATCGGTCTGAACGACTCCGGCGGCGCCCGCATCCAGGAAGGGGTGGTCTCTTTGGGCGGCTACGCCGACATCTTCCTGCGCAACACCCTGGCCTCCGGGGTAGTTCCCCAGATAAGCGCCATCATGGGGCCTTGCGCGGGCGGCGCGGTCTACTCCCCCGCCCTCACCGATTTCATCTTTATGGTGCGCAAATCTTCCTATATGTTCATCACCGGACCGGAGGTGGTCAAGGCCGTCACCCACGAGGAGGTCTCCTTCGAGGAATTGGGCGGCGCAGACGTACATTCCGAATCCTCCGGAGTCTGCCACGTCGCCGCCGACACCGAAGCCGACACCCTGTACCTGATCCGCAAACTGCTCTCCTACCTCCCTCAAAACAACCTGGAAGACCCTCCTTACCACGCCAACGGCGACGACCCCCTGCGCCGCGCCGAAGCCCTGGACGACATCATCCCCGACGACCCCAGCAAACCCTATGACATCAAAGAAGTCATCCAGTTGATCGTTGATAATGGTGAGTTTTTCGAGATTCACGAGAACTATGCCACCAACATTGTCACCGGCTACGCCCGGCTGGGCGGGCACAGTATCGGCATCGTCGCCAACCAGCCCGCGGTCCTGGCCGGAGTGCTGGACATCAACTCATCCGAGAAAGCGGGGCGTTTCGTCCGCACCTGCGACGCCTTCAACGTACCCATCCTCACCTTCGTTGACGTTCCCGGTTTCATGCCCGGCACCAGCCAGGAGCACGGCGGCATCATCCGCGCCGGAGCCAAGCTGCTCTTCGCCTACTGCGAGGCCACCGTGCCCAAAATGACCGTCATCACCCGCAAGGCCTACGGCGGCGCATACGACGTGATGAGCAGCAAACACATCCGAGGCGACCTCAACCTGGCCTGGCCCTCCGCCGAGATTGCCGTCATGGGACCCGATGGCGCCGTCAACATCGTGTTCCGCAAGGAACTGGCCGAAGCCAAAGACCCTCAAAAACGCAAGGACGAACTGGTAGCCGAATATCGCCAGAAATTCGCCAATCCCTACGTGGCCGCCTCCCGAGGCTTCGTTGACGACGTGATCGAACCCCGCGACACCCGCCCCCGCCTCATCAACGCCCTTGAAATGCTGTCCAACAAGCGCGATACCAACCCCGCCAAGAAACACGGCAACATCCCGCTTTAGCGGGTTGCATGTTGCAGGTTTCCAGGTTGAAAGTTTGCAATCCGCCTTCCGCGCCTCACAAGTTGGCAGGCCAAACTTTCAACATTCAACCATTTAAAATAATGAAAGAACAAAGAAAATTTAAAAAAGTTTTAATCGCTAACCGAGGCGAGATCGCCGTCAGGATCATCCGCGCCTGCCGTGAGCTGGGGTTGCAAACGGTGGCCGTATTCTCCGATGTAGACCGGACCTCGCTCCACGTTCGATACGCCGACGAAGCCTACAACATCGGCCCGGCCCCAGCCCGCGAGTCCTACCTGCGAGGCGATAAGATCCTAGAGGTCGCCAAACACAGCGGTGCAGAGGCCATTCATCCCGGCTACGGCTTCCTGGCCGAACGGGCCGACTTCGCCCAGGCCTGCCTGGATGAGGGACTGGCCTTCATCGGCCCCAAACCATCTTCTATCGCCGCTATGGGCGACAAAGCCATCTCCCGCGCCACCGTCTCGGCCGCCGGTGTGGCCGTGGTGCCCGGCACTGAAGGCGAAGGCAGCTTGAGCGACGAAGAACTGCTCAATCTGGCCCCCACCATCGGCTTTCCGCTGCTGGTCAAGGCCACCGCCGGAGGCGGCGGGAAAGGCATGCGCGAGGTGCAGACTCTGGAAGAGATGCCTGGCCTGTTGAATGCAGCCCGTCGGGAGGCAGAAGCCTCTTTCGGGGACGGCAACGTCTATCTGGAAAAGCTGCTCTTGAACGCCCGCCACATAGAAATCCAGATCATGGCCGACCAACACGGAAACGTCATCCACCTGGGAGAGCGGGAATGTTCCCTCCAGCGGCGTCACCAGAAACTGCTCGAAGAGTCCCCCTCCGTCTTCATCGGGGAAGACGAAGCCTTCCGCCAGCGCATGGGCGCAGTGGCCGTGCAAGCCGCCCAAGCCGTGGATTACGTAAACGCCGGAACCATCGAATTCCTAGTTGACAAAGAAAAGAACTTCTACTTCCTGGAGATGAACACTCGCCTGCAGGTGGAACATCCCGTCACCGAACTGGTCACCGGCCTGGACATCGTGAAGGAACAGATCCGGGTGGCCCGGGGCCGCCAATTGTCCCGCACCCAGGAAGAGATCAAGCTCAACGGCTGGGCCATCGAGTGTCGCATCAACGCCGAAGACCCCTATAACAATTTCCTGCCCTCCACTGGCACCATCACCCTCTCCATGCTGCCCACCGGCCCTGGTGTGCGCATTGATACCGGCGTGTACCCCGGTGTTGAGATCACCCCCTACTACGACTCTCTCATCTCTAAACTGATCGTCTGGGGTGAGACCCGGGGACAGGCCATCCTGCGCATGCGCCGGGCCTTAGAAGAATACAAAGTCATCGGCGTCCGCACCAACATCCCCTTCCACCAAAACTTGCTTGAACAGTACCGCTTCATCGCCGGAAATTTCGACACCCGATTCGTGGAAGAACGCTTCTCCATGGAAAAGGCCGAAGAGGGCAAAGCCCTCCACGCCGACATCGCCGCCATTGTAGCCACCCTGGTCACCCACCAGGCCACCGAACGCGCCACCCACATCATCCGGCGCCCAGAGCGTGATACCAGCAACTGGAAATGGGTGGGCCGCTGGGAACGGATGAACCGGTAGCGGTAAGATTGGTTATTAAACTGGCTGCCTATCAGTTTCAGAAAATGATTGTCAAAAGAAACAAAAATCATAAAAAATATCACCACCGAAACGCAGAGAGCGTCACTGCGCTAGGAGAGATTCGCAGAGTTATATTTTTTGTTTTTCTCTGTGTACTCTGTGTCTCTGTGGTGAATGGTTTGAAATAAGTATGAAATATATCACCACAATTGGCGTGCTGGAATATGAGGTCGAGATCCTGGATGACGGCCTGGTCAGCGTGGATGGGGATACCTACCAGATAAATTTTGAATCGGTCAGCGGAGAGCTTGCCTACACCCTGCTGGTGAACGGCAAGTCTTACGAAGCCCACGTGGACGCCAGCGAGGACGAATTGCAAATATTCATCCTGGGCAACCTCTACACCGCCACAGTTGAAGACGAACGCGAGCGCCGCCTGAGGGCGGCTTCGGGACCCAGCCCGGTTACAACCGGTGAATTCCAACTCAAAGCGCCCATGCCGGGTCTGGTGGTAGATATCGCCGTAAAAGAGGGCCAAGAAGTGAGCAAGGGAGACGTTCTCATCATCCTGGAATCGATGAAGATGCAGAACGAACTCAAAGCCCCCAGAGATGGCAAAGTCTCCCGCATCCGGGTGGAGCCAGGCGGCAGCGTGGAGCAAAAACAAACCTTGCTCACTTTAGAATAACCTTTACAATGTCCTCATCCGGCCAGGAGCGCGAAGCCAAGTTCTACCTTTCCGACCTCAACGCTCTTGAAGCCCGCTTAATCAACCAGGGGGCCGCGTTAGTCCAACCTCGCACCCACGAATACAATTTGCGTTTCGACACCCCCGACCGCCAATTGACTCGCGCCTCGAAAGTTCTGCGACTGCGCCGTGACCACGCCGTCCACTTAACCTACAAAGGCCCCGGCAAGAAAGAGGCAGGCGTAATCTCCCGCCGGGAAATCGAGTTCACCGCCGGGGAGTTCGAGAGCGCCCAAAGTTTTCTGGAAGCCCTCGGCTTCCAGGTAACCATTATCTACGAAAAATACCGCGCCACCTACGCCCTGGTGGATGTCCAGGTCATGCTGGACGAAATGCCCTTCGGCCACTTCGCCGAGATAGAAGGGCCAAACGTCGAGGCTATCCAGTCCGCAGCCGCGCGCCTGGGTCTGGACTGGGAAGCGCACTTGCCAAATGGATACCTGGCAATATTTGAGAAAGTCTGCCAGAAACTAAATTTGCAATTCCGCGATCTGACGTTTGACAATTTCAGGAGCGTGACTTTACCCGAGGGATTATTGGGATTCCCCGCTGCGGATTTAAGAAAATAAGCGTCAGATTCCCCCTAACGCCGCGAAAACCCCACTCGCCGCCTCCCCCAATCCACGTACTCCACCGGACTGTAATCATCCAACAGCTTCCGCATGAGTTTTTTCATTTTGGCCGCATCACCGGTGGTCAAGAAGCGTGTCAGCCCGTGCTCCGTGCCCATGTAGCGCAAGTTGTGGGCATCCAAAAGGCGCTCAGTCTGCCGGGCTATGGCGGGGGCCGGGTCAATCACCCGCACCTCAGGCCCCACAACCTCCTGGATCAACGGAATCACAAAGGGGAAATGCGTGCAGCCCAGCACCACCGTATCAATCCCCTGCGCCAGCATGGGGTTCAGAGCTTTTTCCAGCATTGCGCGGGTTTTGGGGCCTTCTACATCCCCAGCCTCGATCTGTTCCACCAGCCCGGGAACCGTATCTTGCAGCACAATAACACCCTGTGCGAATCGCTCCACCACCGAGGCGTACAACTCGCCCTGGAAGGTCGCCGGAGTCGCCAACACGCCCACAATGCCGGTGCTGGTGTATTCCGCGGCGGGTTTCACCGCTGGCTCCATGCCCACAAAGGGCGTTTCCGGGAAGGTTTTTCTGAGATAATGCAGCGCCGCCGCCGAAGCTGCGTTGCAGGCCACTACTATTAATTTTGCGCCCTGTCCCACCAGGTAATTGGTGATCGCCTCCGAGAAGGAGCGCACCTCCGCCATCGGGCGGGGGCCAAAGGGCACGTGATTCTGGTCGGCGAAGTAAATGTGATGCTCGTTGGGAATTTGTTTGCGGATGGCCCGCAGCACCGACAAACCCCCGATCCCCGAATCAAAAATGCCTACTGGCGCGGCTGTGATTCTTTCCTTATTCACGCGGCCGCGCTCCCATTCTCGCCGGAAGCCGCACGCACGAACGCAGCGAACAAATCCCTCATCGGCGCATGATCCGGCAGCCACTCCGGGTGCCACTGCACCGCCAGCCGGAAGACCGAGCCGGGAATCTCCACACCCTCCACCAATCCATCCGGGGAATGAGCGGTGACCTGAAGGCCATCAGCCACCTCCTTGATACCCTGGTGGTGCATACTGTTAACTTCCACCTCTACCTCTCCCAGGATCTCCGCCAGGCGGCTCCCCTCATCCACTGTGACGGTATGGGAGAGTTGATCGCGGGGGTAATCGGGAGTGTAATCATGTTTGATAGCGCCGGAATGTTGATCTTCGATATGGGTATAAAGAGTCCCCCCCATTGCCACGTTGATGACCTGAATCCCCCGGCAGATTCCCAGTAAGGGCATGTCGCTCTGTAGAAGGTCTTGCATCAGTTGGAGTTCAATCCGGTCGCGGTCTTCGTCTACATTTTCCACTCGTTCATGCGTCTCCCCCCCAAATCGGTGGATGGCGATGTCCCCGCCGCCGGTGAACAGGACTCCGTCCAACCGGGGCAGCAAATCCCGCAGCGCCTCCTCCGGCAGTCCCAGGGGAATCAAGACCGGCAAAGCCCCCACCTGTTTCAGCGCCTCCACATATTTCTCCGCCAAAGCGAAGACCGGGAATCCATACCCCGAGTCTAAACGATATGTGATCAGGCCGATGAGTGGAGCGGACATGAACTCTCCTGTGGCGACTTGCCAAGAATCACCCAAAAAAGGTGCAGCGTCAACCGGGCTGCACCCTTATTAAACCAAACAAATGGCTAGAGGGGAAGGTATCTAGTTAAATTTCTGCTTGAGGCGGGAGCGCTTGCCTGTGCGTTCTCGAAGGAAATACAACTGGGCTCGCCGCACGTGGGAGGAACGCTCCACGACAACTTTTTCCAGCCGCGGGGAGCGCATCAAGAAAGTGCGCTCGACGCCAATGCCATTGCTGGCCGTGCGCCGCACGGTGAAGTTGGCGTTGTTGCCGCTTTTGCGCTGGCGGATCACGGTGCCTTTGAATTCCTGCACCCGCTCGCGCTCGCCTTCTTTAATGCGCAGGTGTACGACCACAATATCCCCAGGCTTCAACTGGGGGATATTCTCATTTACTTTGGCTTCTACCGATCTCAATTGTTCGTCGCTCATGGTCAAAATCCTTCGTATGGATAATTTCTCGATCCGTGCCTCCCCTTACAGCACAGCGGAGAATTATACCACGCCCACCCCATTTTGAGAAGAAAAATTCACACGGGTTTGAAGGGTACATTTCAGTTTGGGGGTTTGAGTGACTAAAGTCACCCAAACGTTTACGAAGTCGGACCGCGCCGACTTGACGATGTTTTAGTCCGCCGAAGGGCGGACTTTGCAGTTGTTGGTGCGACTTTAGTCGCTGTGTCGCCCAAATTTCCCCCCCAAACTGAAATAAACCCGGTTTGAACGCAAAAAATATTCACCTAACAACTCATCCTAATATTTCCGCCAATGAGCCGAAGAAAAAGATTAGTGTGATTAGCGTGATTAGCGGATAACTTGTTTTTCAATCCAGGAACAAATCACTCACCCGCAACCCATTCTCCGCCGGAGGGTAAGCCCGCATGAAGGTATCCCGGCCGCGCATCATCCGCAGCAGCCATGCGATAGGCCCCCGCCGCGGCGGGCCGCCCCCAAGCTGGCTGGCATGGCAGGCGGTGGCCGCCTCGCTCTGCGCCGCAGCCGGACGGGTATTGATCCGGGCATGGACGGGGAACTCCCCACCCTCGGTCAATTTCACCAGGTCAATATCATTATTGCGCCCAAAACGGGTCGGGTCCTGGCCGAATAGACGCGCCAGGGAAACGGCAACCTTCAGAAACCCACGCGGGATCACGTGATAGTAAAGTTTTTCAGCCTGGAAAGCGGCCTCCTCCCCAGGGTATTGCTCCGGGTCGCCCGCCGCCTTGAAAGCCTCCACCGTCGCTTGATGGATGGCGATGTGGTCAGGGTGCATGTACCCGCCGATGGGATCGAAGGTCAGCACCACCTGGGGGCGCAGCTTGCGGATATAAGGAACCACCCGCCCGGCGACCTCTTCGACAGAAGCCGCGGCCAGCGCGTTGGGATGTTCGTTGTCCGGCGACCCGGTCATCCCCGAGTCCCGGTAGCCCAAGTAATTGACGCTGGTCAACCCCAGGTGTTCCGAAGCGCATTGCAGCTCATTCATTCGCAGGTCGGCGACCGTCTCGAAGCCTTCCATGAACTCCGGGGCAACCTCGCCCACCTCCCCCCGCGTCGCGCAGACCAGATGCACCTCCACCCCCCTGGAAGCATACAACGCCAAAGTCCCCCCCATCCCAAATGACTCATCATCAGGATGCGCCAATACAGCCAAAATCGTTTTCTTCTCACCGTTATCTTTACCTGTCACTTCAACAACCTCTAAAATAATATTCGCAGATACCTCACCTATATCCACAGCCCAAAATTATAAACCAAAACCTCTCATTCCCCCGATCACTTCGACCAGCCAGGTACACTAAAATATTGTATATCCCCAGAGTAGTCTT
>CBDUUP010000153.1:0-9721 GCA_965370435.1 uncultured Anaerolineales bacterium
GGGAGTGGTTGGGTCCCGGTGGGCTCCCCGGTCTTCAAAACCGGTGGCGGGTCGCGTTGCGGGCCGCGGTGGGTTCGACTCCCATTCACTCCCGCCTTTTTTTGTGAATTGGCGATATTAGATCAACGGATTTCGGACCACTTGGAATAAAAACAAATCTACTCCAAAATCTACGATTCTTATTCCCCTCTAATACTCATCCCCTATAATAATGGCATATTTTCAACTTAACTTCTCATCAGGCGACACCACGCCAACAAATTGACCAACATGACTCAACCAACCCCACCCTCCCAACCCCCTCAACACGAAATAGACCGATTCACGCCCCTGGTCACCCGCATCATGAGCGTCGAAGAGATCACCTGGGGCGGAACACAGCAAGGCTACGTAGTCCGCTACCGGGGGAATATCCTGGGCGGGGCCGACAGCGCCAGCGAGGCCTATGACCAACTGGCCCAGGCCCTGCGCCCCCATTCGATCACCCCCCTCTTCCGGGTCGAAGATGGCCGCCACACGGTGATCTTGATGGAGGGAGTCGTCGACCCCCAGCCCTCCAACCCCAGAACCAACATCCTGCTCTTCATTGCCACACTGATCAGCATGATGCTGGTGGGGGCTTTTTACACCGACAGCATTGACCTCACCGGTTCAGGCAGTGAGATATTTAGAAATATCCTGGTCGGATTGGGCCGCGGCTGGCCGTTTGCGGTCAGTTTGCTGGCGATCTTGCTGGCCCACGAATTCGGGCACTATCTGGCGGCGCGTTACCACAAAACCGCCGTCACCCTGCCCTATTTCCTGCCTCTTCCCCTGCCGGGCAGCTTCGGCACCCTGGGCGCATTCATCCAACTCAAGGAACCGCCCAAGAATAAACGCGTTCTATTGGACATCGGCATCGCCGGGCCGCTGGCCGGATTGATCGTCGCCATCCCGGTGCTTCTGTTAGGGATCTACCTCTCACCCGTCGAACGCCTGCCTCTGTTCATCCCCGAAGGACGGATGATCGTCATGGAAGGCAATTCCATCCTCTACCTGCTTTCCAAATACATCATCCACGGCCAAATGCTCCCCGCCCCCACCAGCTACATGGGCATGCCGCCGCTGCTCTTCTGGATACGCTACATCTTCACCGGCCTGCCCTCCCCTATGGGCAGCCTGGACGTGAGCCTGCACCCGGTCGCCTGGGCTGGATGGGCGGGGCTTTTGGTGACCGCCTTGAACCTGATCCCCGCCGGGCAGTTGGACGGCGGCCACGTGCTATACGTGCTGTTCGGGAAACGGGCCAAAGCCGTCCTGCCTTTCATATTGGGCGGATTAGCCCTGCTGGGGTTGATCTGGCCGGGTTGGTGGTTGTGGGTGCTGCTCATCTTCTTCCTGGGACGGGTCCACGCCGAACCCCTCGACCAGATCACGCCTCTTGATCCCCGCCGTAAACTGATCGCCATCCTGGGAATCATCGTCTTCATCCTGGTGTTCGTCCCGGTGCCCTTGCAGCAGTTCATCGGGCCGCACATATAACCTATCCAAACGGACACCTCAATCATAGGATACTGCCCATCTAAAAAAAATCTCACCGCGGAGACCGCAGAGGAAGATCGTATCCTTGCAAACTCAGCATTCTCATCGGGAATAATATCCATTTGCTTCCCCAATAAACATAGGGGCATTTCAAATTGGGATTGAGTTTGGCGCGACACAGCGACTGAAGTAGCGCCAACAACTACGAAGTCCGCCCTTCGGCGGACTAAAACAGCTTTTAGTCGGCGAAGGCCGACTTTGTAAGTGTTTGTGCGACTTTAGTCGCTGCGACATTGGTCGCCATACACCCCAAAACTGAAATGCACCAATAAACATGTCTACCCTCTGCATATATCACAGTGACGCCGATGGACGGGCCGCGGCTGCGGTCGTGCGCCGCGCTCTGGGAACCAAAACCCTCCTGCACGCCATAAACTATGGCGACCCGGTTCCCTGGAAGAAAGCCGCGGAGGCCGGTAAAGTCATCCTGGTGGATTTCTCCCTGCCCCGGCCCGAAATGGAACGTCTGGCAGAAGAGAGCCAATTGATCTGGATAGACCACCACCAATCGGCCCTGGATGCCTTGGCCCAAGCCGCGGTGAACTGGCCCGGCCTTCGCTCCACCGAGGAAGCTGGCTGTGTGTTGGCCTGGCAGTACTTCTTCCCCGACCAGCCGGTTCCCCAGGCATTGGTCCTGATCGGAGACCGAGACATCTGGCGCTGGGCGGAAGCCGATACCGGCCCTTTTAATGAAGGCCTCCAACAGCATAACACCGCCCCGGAGAACGACCAACTCTGGCAGCCCCTGCTGGATGGAGAAGCTCAACTTATCGCCTCTATAAAAGAACAGGGCGCTCTCCTCTTGGAGGCCCGCCAGCGCCGCATCCGCCGCCAGACGGCCAAATACGGATACACTGTTCTGTTCGAAGGATTCCGCACCCTGGCCCTCAACCAGCGGGGCAGTGGTGACCTGGGCCAGCACATCCACGACCTGGGTTACCAGATCGGCTACTGCTACATAGACCAACTGCAAGGCGGCGAGTTGATGACCCACGTCACGCTCTATTCAAAAGAGGTGGATGTATCCAAGATCGCGGTCAAGTTCGGGGGCGGCGGCCATCCCGGCGCATCTGGGTTTACATTCCGGCGCGCTCACCGGCCCTTCCCCCCAGAAGCAGAGGTCGAATATCTGATTGAACCCTCGGAACTGAATCCCTAATAAAATAGGGGGATCAACAATCATCGGCGTTGTTATACTATCAACCAGACCAAAACCGCAAACATTCCTCAAGTCTATTACAAGTTTTACTTGACACGAACCTTATAGTACTGTATAGTACTAGAGAGCTAATCAATGAGGCATACCCCAGATCGCAGGGGGCGCAATGCTCAATACACTATACATCACAATTCGTATGGGTAGCAGGTTTACAGAGTTACCGGTTCCTTAGGCAATTTATCAATCGCATTATTCATCCATGAATATCCTGTCTTAGACTTCCCCCATTAGGACAGAATACTCATTGCACATAAAGCGGTCTTACTATACAATAATAATCCTGACATCGACTCTCTTTAGCCAACCAACTACCTTGAAGCTTTACTACTCCCGACGGGGGGAGTAGCATGAATACGAATAAAAAGTACAGATTACTGTATTCAATTGCCATAGCAGTGGCATTGATTTTACTCGGCGGCGCATGCGCCCCACCGAGCGTAACTCTCACCCAAACCACGGAAGGGATTTACGACGTAGACCCGATATTCCGGGAACTCTACGATTTTCTGGGGGGCTACGATGTGCTAGGCCCGGCGATATCGCCTCTCCGCCAGGAAGGCCACCTCAAGAAACAATACGTACTCGCAGGGTTGCTCGTCTACGATCCGCAGGCCACACCCAACCAACGCTTCCGCCTGGATTCCCTGGGCCTCGTAATCGGCATCAGCGACCCTCCAGTCCCCAACCCCAACCAACCTGGTCCCCGCTACGTGGGCGGCCACATCATTTACGAGGAATTCGTACCCTTGTACGATTTGTTGGGCGGGGCGCGTTTTGTTGGAAGGCCGCTCACCGAGATGCGGTTGAATACGGAAAGAGACCGCTACGAGCAGTACTTTGAAAACCTGGGCTTCTACCGTCTGCGCAATGACCCTCCGGGGACCGTCAGACTGCTGGACTATGGGGCTTTTGTGTGCGATCTCGAATGCCGCTACCCAACCCAATACTTCAGCATCCCCGCCCGTCACGGCCAACTTCCCGACCCCTTCGCCACCACCATCTCCCGCCTGGGGACATCCTTGACCGGGAGCGCCCTCACCGGCCCTTACCAGGCCGACGATGGCAAACTGGAAGTCATCTTTGAGAACTTTGTTTTCTACGCCGACCCTGCCTCGCCCGGACGGGCCTTTCCCCGCCCATTGATGACGATGCTCGGCTTCCCGCCCGAACCCCTGACCACCCGGGTAGATGACCCCCGAATGACTTTCTACGAGATTGAGAGCAATTTGGGCTACAACATCCCCGTGATCTTCCGCGATTTCATCGCCCTGCACGGCGGTTTCGACCTCTTTGGCCCGCCCATCACCCAGATATTCCCCTACGAAGAAAACATCTACCGGCAATGCTTCACCAACATATGCCTGGATTATTACACCAACGTGGCCGAGCATCTATCCATCCAACCCGCCTCGCTGGGCCACATTTACAAAACCAAATTTTATCAGGAGCCAGTTGATAGTTTCCCCGACCCCCAAGCGCTGTTTGGGCTGCGCATTCAAGTATGGGAATTCCTGCCCATCCTCAACTCCACCCAGGAGCAGGTCATCCACGTTATGGTCTTGGATGAAAACTCCCCCATCTTCAACCTGGAACCCACCCTCACCCTGACCTTGCCTGACGGCAGTCAGGAGGAATATCACTTCCCGCCAACCCTGGTGAACGGCCAAACCTCCCTCACCCTCCCGCCCATTGTCGCTCCCAACGGCACCCTCATACCTTACAAGGTTTGCTTGCAATATTTGAACAGCGAAAAAGTCTGCTACAAGGACAACTTCTTGATCTGGGGCAATCCCTAGACATTGATCCCCTGAATTGAGAAAGAACCCACTGAGACTCTCAGTGGGTTCTTTTTATTCAACCAGGAAATTGAGAACTAGCCACCTGACAGTTTTCAAAAGCGATCATCGAAATGAATGATTATTTCAAACTTTTCGCCACAGAGGCGCAGAGACCGTTGCTCCGCTAGGGGAGATTCGCTGAGTTTTTTTTATGTTTTTTGCTCTTCTCTGTGCACTCTGTGTCTCTGTGGTGATATTTTTAAGATTTTTTCTTCTTTCGATATTCAACCTATCGCTCAGGGACGCGCCTCAACCAACACTTGAATCCGCTCTATAGGCGGTCCCAGACTGAACACATTCATCTCAAAAGGCAGGCTGTCCCCCGCGGCCAGCCCGGCCAGACTCTCCCAGCGGCGCACCCCCACCACCCCGCCGTCCGCATCATACGCCACCGCCACCAGCCAGACCAAACCGGCCGGCGCAGACCCCTCCTCCAGGGTGATCTGCCCCATCACTGTGGCTTGCTTCCCTCCCAAGGAAAAAACGGTCTCCTCCACCCTGGCAACTGCAGGTAAATAACGTTCATCCTCCGGCGAGATGGTGAGCGCAGTCAAGACCTGCGCGCTGACCCCATAACCGGCAGCCACCGGCGGCGGAAAAACCACCCAAAGGGGAATCTCACCCCCGGCAGGGATCCGGTTCAGGGGAGCGGTCGCTTGCAAACTGGCCTGCGCTTCCCCGCCGTTGAACAGCGTTATCAAAGCGGTGACATTCTCCACATCCAGAGGCAAGGTATTGCGCACCAGCAAAAAACATCCCAACCCGCCCTCCGCAGTCAAGTAACATTGGGGCGCGGCATGAGACAGCGAGACCGGCGTAGGCGAAGCCAACCCCGAAATCACCTCCCCGTCCAGGGGGATGATCAAAATGGTCCCCACCGAGAGGAAGCGCGGGTCAACCTGGGGGTTGGCCGCCTGCAGGTCTTCCAAAGTCACCCCAAAGCGCACCGCGATACCCAGCATAGTGTCGCCCTCCACAACAACGTAAGTGAAAGGCGTCGGCGTAGGCTGCGCGGGCGCGGTAACCAGGGCGGAAGTGGGCCAGGCGGTGGCAGTCTGGCTGGGGATGGCGGTCAGATAGGGAGTCACCTGCCCGGCCATCACTGCCGGGGAAGTCTCCGGGATCGTGACCGACGTGCAAGCCCCAACACCGAACGCCAACCCCAGGATCACGCCTGCATAAATTAGATTTCGTCTTTTAGAACGCATAATTTGATTATACCAGGCGAGATATATTGCCGCTGGCAGCTAGAAATGGGGGTGTGGGCATTATATTGTCACCTTAACCTCCCGCAGGTTGTCGCTCAGATAAAAATGTGCAATCTAGCCTGGATTATTCCTTGAAACGACCGTTTCAAGACAAACCTGCGGGAGGCTGCGCGTCTCCCTGACACATTTTGTGTGACACGAAAGGAGGAAAATAGGGAATAACCTTTCAATATTTATAGCTCTCGCCACTTGTCTGTTAAGGCAGCCTGTGCTAAACTGACTTAAAGGAAAGGCAACAACCATGGCTGACGACATCATGCTTCAAGAAGCCATTGAGGCTACCTACCAGGGCCAACACCAACGGGCCAGGGATCTGCTGACGCGCCTGCTGCGAGCCGACAAAGAAAATCCCAGCTATTGGCTGTGGATGAGCGCGGTGGTCGAATCTCCCAAGGAACAAGCCTATTGCCTCCAAACCGTCCTGCGCCTGGAACCGGAAAACACCGTCGCCCGCCGGGGGTTGGTGTTGCTGGGAAAACTGCCGCCCGATGAAGGCGTCGTCATTGTCCCGCCCACCCGCCAGAGAAGCTGGGAGGTGGAAACCATCGACACCCAGCCCGAAGGGGAAGAGCGAACTGGCCCCAGCATCTCCGCCCGGCAGTTAGCGCCGGTGATTATTGGGGGAATCGTGATTGTGGCCTTGATCTATTTGGGTATCTCAAGCAATTTATTCGGGGGCGGTGATTTGAGCGCTAATTACACCATCACCCTGGGAGCCACCTTAACCCTAGGCCCCACCGAGACCCCCACCCCATCTGAAACGCCCGACTTGCGCACCCCGACCTTTGCTGGGCCAACCCCGCTCTGGGCGCTCCTGGACGAACCCTACACCGCCACCCCCCTCTACGTCAACACCCCCCACACCGGCACCGATTCGGATTATTACCGGGCGGGCATCTCCGCCATGCGGCGCGGCGACTGGGAAGGCATGCTCACTTCAATGGAGCAGGTGGTTGCGCTAGACCCTATGGCCCTGGACGCCCGCTACTACATGGGGGAGGCCTACCGGTTCATGGAAGATTACAATGCCGCCATTGAAGAATACAACCTGGCCCTCAACCTGGACGACGAATTCGCCCCCGCATACCTGGGCCGGGCCAGATCCTACCTGGGCCTCAACCCCAACGCCGACGTCAGCGAAGACTTGAACAAGGTCATCATCTACGACTCGGAATGGGGCGAGGCTTATCTGGAAAGAGGCAATTACCGGCTCTATAAAAAGAATCCCGAAGCCGCTCTGGAAGATTTCCTGACCGCCGTAGAGTTGATGCCCGACTCCCCTCTGGTGTACCTGGGCCTGGCGAAAGCCCACCTGGAATTAGAACAAAACGAAGAAGCCCTGGCCGCAGCCATCAAGGCCAACGAACTAGACATCACCATGCTGGAGTCCTATTTGACGCTGGGGCAAGCCTACCTGGCCAATGACAACGGGGGAGAAGCCATCGGCCCCTTGCAGACCTACCTGCTCTACGAACCGGATGACGCCTATGCCTGGCTGGCGCTGGGTCTGGCTTATTTCGGCGGCAGCGAATATGAAAGCGCGGTCGAAGCCCTGACCAAAGCGCTGGAATTGTACGACCAGATCTATACCGCATACCTGCCGCGGGGGTTATCTTACCTGGAACTCGGCATGTACGAAGAAGCCATGAGCGACCTGGACCGCGCCCGGCGAATCTATCCCAATTCCTTTGAAGCCCAACTAGGTTATGGAAGAGCATTATTCGACAGCGGAGACGCAGGCAACGGCTATCTGGAAATCAACGCCAGCGCTTCTCTGGCTGAAACGGATGAAGACTATGCGGCCTTATATTACTGGCGCGCCCTGGCTCTGGAATTCCTGGGCCATACTGAACCCGCCGAAGCGGATTGGGAAGCTTTGTTAGCCCTGCCGGAAGAAGCCGTCCCCCCAGCCTGGCGCGAAACTGCTATCGAACACCTGGAAGCCCTGCACGCCCCAACCCTCACGCCTACGCCCACGCCTACCCTCACCCCCACGCCTACCAACACTCCCACACCCACACCCACCTCTACCTCCAGCGCCACGCTCACCGAAACCCCCGAACCATGAGCGGCCTGGAAGCTCTCCAATGAAGTCTCCCAACCGAACAGCGCTCTTTTGGTTCCGCCTTGCCATGACCATACTTGGCGCCCTGCTGCTTATTTATACCTGGCTCTGGGCGCCTTATGCCATAGAAAATCTCTATCCCGCCCTGGTCAGCAGCATCTTCTTCACCGCGTTTTTAACCAACTTCCCCCTGACCTTACTGGCTAGTGAGATCACCCTCCTCCAGGTGTTGACCCTGGGGATGGGCCTGCTTCTAGGGCCGACTTTCGCGGCCACGGCAGCAGCCCTCGGTATTCCTCTGGGTCTGCAGATCAAACAGTGGCGGTCAAACCAGCAGCCTTCCCAAACTTCGACGGATAACTTGGCCTGGCTCGACTCCGGCTTCGCCATCGCCCAACAGGTCATTCCATTAATGACCGCCTCCTACCTGCTAGACTGGGTTGAAGGCACAGCCAATACCTCCAACGCAGTCGGCAGCATCCTCCCCGAAGCGGGGTATTTCACTCTGATCTTCGCCCTGATCCACAGCCTCCTCTTCCTGGTGGACGCCTGGCATCAGCGCCGGAAGTGGGTGTCTATCAGATATGATCTAAGCTCCCTGATACTCCTGATCTTTCTCCCCATGCCTTTCATTATCCTTTGGGCATTGGCCTCTTCAGGGAATATCACCATCTCCCTGGTCATCCTGGGAGGGACGCTCTCTATTATCTCGGTGTTCGTTTCGAACATCAACCGCGCCCGGAGCAAACTGGAGCGCAGCCTGCAAGACCTCTCCATGCTGGACCAGATCAGCCAGACCATGCGGTCAACCCTGGATATGAACCGGCTGCTGGGCGAAATTCAAACCCAGGTGACCGAACTGCTGGGGGTGGATAATTTCTACGTCGCCCTGTATGATAACGCCGACCAGCAGATATGGTATCCCCTGGCAGTGAAGCATGGCGTCCGTCGAGATTGGGTTCGCCGGGCCCTCACCGACCGCCTCACCGACCGGGTCATCAAAGAGCGGAAGCCTATCCTGATACCCAGCCAATCCCACCAGGAACTCACCGGCGTAGGGCTGCCCCCCAGTGAAGAGACCCCCACCGCCTGGCTGGGCGTCCCCCTGATCACCTCCAACCGCATCATGGGCTGCCTGGCGGCTTTCTCGATCTCCGCCGAAGATGAATTCACCACTTCCGACCTCGACCTGCTTACCACCCTGTCCGGCCCGGTCAGCGTAGCCATAGAGAACGCCCTGCTCTTCGAGCAAACCCAGCGCCGCGCCGCCCAGCTTGAAACTCTCAACCGGCTCACCGCCCTGACCACCGCCAGCCTGAACCCTCAAGAGGTCTTGGCTCAAGTCTGTCATTCCGTAACCCAGGTCAGCGACAGCCAGCGCAGCGCCATTTTCCTGATAAATCCAGAGGATAATCGTCTCCAAATGGCCCAATCCCAGGGGCTTTCAGTTGACTTTATCGAACGCAACCAATCGTTTTCGACCACCGACGGCGAGCGCACCCGCTGCCTGCACACCGGACGACCGGCCCTGACGCCGGACTTGAGCCTGCCTCCCTTATCTGACAGCCAGTTCCATGCCAGCCTGAAGGACGAAAGCGTCCTGGCCTATGGCGATTTCCCCCTCACCACGACCGAGGGGCACATAGGCTTTTTGACGGTCTATTTCGACGCTCCCCACATCTTCCGCCTGGATGAGGTTGGGTTGCTGCAAACCTACGCCTCCCAGGCCGCGCTGGCGGTCTCCAACGCC
>CBDUUP010000154.1:0-9615 GCA_965370435.1 uncultured Anaerolineales bacterium
TGAGCAGTTGGTAGATCTCCCGCCGGGGCCAGCCGGATTCGGAGGCCAGTTGGCGGGCGATGCGGGAGGGGGCTTCGCCGCTGTCGGAAAGCTCTTGGACTGCGGAGGTCAGGCGGCTGGCTTCCCAGCGTTCGGTCTCGGGCGGGTTTCCGGCGATCACCAGGGTATATTCGCCCCGGGGCGGTTTCTCGTCGAAATAAGCCCGCGCTTCGCTCAACGCGCCGCGGAAGATCTCCTCGTACATCTTGGTCATTTCGCAAGCCACCGCTATCTGACGGTCTCCCAACACTTCCTCCAGATCATGCAAGGCGACTACTAGGCGGTGGGGCGACTCCAGGAAGATCAGGGTATGCGGGGAGGCGATGGCCTCCTCGATGTAGCGGACGCGTTGGCTGGTTTTACGGGGCAGGTAGCCTAAATATAAGAATGAGTCGGTCGGCAGGCCAGAGACGACCAGCGCCGCCACGGGCGCGCTGGGGCCGGGGATGGGGGTGACGTTGTGCCCGGCATCCAAGGCGGCTCGGACCAGCAGGTAGCCGGGATCGTTGAGGGCTGGGGTGCCTGCATCCGAGACCAACGCCACGTCGCCAGTCTCCAAGGCCTCCAGCACGCGGGAAATCTTGTTGGACTTGTTATGGTCGTAATAGCTGGTCAGGGGGGTATGGATCCCGAAGTGAGAGATGAGTTTGCGAGTGTGGCGGGTATCCTCGGCGGCAATCAGGCTGGCCTCCCGCAGGGTTCGAATGGCGCGGGCGCTGATGTCCTCCAGGTTTCCGATAGGGGTGGCGACAAGGTAGAGTGTGCTCATGGCGTCGGGGCGGCCCAGGTCAGATAATCGAGAACCAGCGTGGCGAGGTCTGAGTCAAAGTTATTGATGTAGATCCACCCGTAGAGGCCTTCATCGGTCTGGTAGCATAAATAAGTCCCTGCGCCCAGACTTTCCACTGCCAGAGCCGCGCTGCTGAGGCTGGCGTTCTGGCAGGCGTCCAGGGTGGGAGGGCTGCTGCCATATACACCCAGCATGGCCCCGTTTTGGGGGGTGAGGAAATGGTTGACGCTGTCGGTGCTGAAGAATATATCCGCCGTGGTCCCCTCTCCGTCCAGGTCGGCCAGTTCGCCTGGAAGCAGGGTTATGGTGCCGTCGATTTTCACGTCAGGCGTTGAAGTTGGGGTCAGTGTGCTGGTGGGGGTGATGGTCGGGGTGGGGGTGATGGTGGGGGCCACGACCACCTCAATACGCACCCAGAAAGACGAACCTCCCGCCGGGCCAATGCCGAACAACACCCCAAAGGCGTTGCGCAGCTTCCAATTGCTCTGGTAGGAACCTGGCTCCTCAGGGGCGGTCATGTCGATACTGATCTCAATGGCCTGACCGGGCGCGACCGAACCGGCCAGAGGCAATTCCAGGGTCACGCCGAATTTCTCTCCTGAGAACCACACCGCGCTGTAGCTGGTGGTCCAGGTGCATGATCCGGCGTTTTCCAGCCGCCAGATCTTGGTGAAGGTCTCTCCAGGGGCCATCTCGGTATCGTCGGGGATGGTGATATCTATGGGGTTTCCCGCCGCCGCCTGGTCGCAGGCCTGGGTAGCCGGGGGTTGGTTTTGGGTGGAGGTCGGCTGTCCCAGCCTGGAGGTGGAAGTTGCGCCCAGGGTGGGGAAAGGCGTGACTGCCGAGGTTGGGGTCCAGTTGCCTCCCTCGGTCAGGCGGGCGTTCACCGTCTGGTAGGCGTTGGTCACCCGAACGTCGGGGGTCGGGCCGCCTTCGGGCAAATTGCAGGCTGGGAGGGCGCTCAGGATCAGAACAGCCAAGACTATCCAGGAGGCTCTAAGGGTGGGCAGGCGCTGTTTCAGGAGGGATGGTTTTATCAAGGGGTCACTCATCTGCGTTGTCCAACCTATTCTTCTTCCACCGACGGGAGAACTGTCTTCACCCGTCGGGCCAGGTCTCGGCGAGGGAGCATGATCCGCCGGTTGCAGCCCAAGCAGACCAGGCCAATGTCCGCGCCCAATCGGTCAACCCGCCATTTCCGGCTGCCGCAGGGGTGGGGCTTTCGCAAACGCACAATGTCTTCCAGTTTGAGATCAGGTAACATAATTTTTCGATTCAGGTTGCGGGGGAATGGGCTATTTGGCGATCAGGAACTCGGCAGCCCAGCCCCAAATTCCGATTTTCTAATGCCCTGGCAGCATAAAACCCGATACCCACCCTCCCAATGAACCAATCGCAGCGATTTAGGGTATACATGGTGTAGACCGGGTCACATGTAGTCCGGTTGAAAACCCCTCCCGCAGGCTGTTTTGACAATCAAAAGGGGCAAAATACGCACGGATCGGGCAAATCTGGGTTGCTTTTGGGCTAGACCTGCGGGAGGGATCTCTCCAACCGATATTTGCTCATAATGTCAGGTGCGCAGGGCATTATAACACGCGATGGTATAATGCTGGGCAAGGAGTTGCCCTATGCTATTTGGAAACATGACTGCCGCACTGCTCATTGCCCGCCTGACTGTATTGGTCGTAGCCTTTACAGTACACGAATTCGCCCATGCCTGGTCGGCAGACACTCTGGGCGACAATACGCCCCGGATGCACGGACGCCTGACCCTCAATCCCCTGGCTCACCTGGATCCCCTGGGTTCGCTGATGCTTCTCTTTTCTGGGTTTGGATGGGCCAAGCCGGTCCCGGTCAATCCTTATGCCTTGCAGCGGCGCACCCCAGCCGGATTGATGCTGGTGGCATTGGCCGGGCCGCTTTCTAACCTGGTTTTGGCCATAGGAGCCGCCATCCCTTTCAAAATGGGGTGGGTGAACGTCTTTGGTCCACAAGGAACCTTAATACCTACAGCTTCCCAGTTGCTTTCTGAATTCGTGTGGATAAACTTGATCTTGATGCTGTTCAACTTGATCCCCTTAGCCCCCCTGGACGGCGAGAAGGTTGCCATGTATCTTTTCCCCGAGCCGGTGAGCGATTTTTTGAACCGCATCCGCCCCTATTCCATCCTGATCTTGATCTTGCTCATGGTGCCGATGCCCATTTTCGGCGGGAGGTCAGCGCTAAGTCTGGTCATTAGTGAGCCGATAAATAACCTGTTCTGGTTGCTGGTGGGATGAGTCTTCCCCGGGTCGGATACCGCCTCCGCCAGTTCTGGCAAGCGCTGTTGGCCCGCCCCGAACCGGAAGACCTGGCCCTGGCCCGACAAACGCTCACCCCGCCGCAGTTGGCGCTTTTCCAACAACTACAAGCCTCCGAACAAGCCCACGCCCTGCAGGTATTCAGCCAATTGCGGGTGAAGGATAAAGACCAGCCTGATTTATTGGCCGCCACCCTGCTGCATGACGTGGGAAAAGCCCGCCACCGGCTGCGCATCTGGGAGCGGGTCGTCATCGTGCTGGCGAAGGCAAGTTCACCAGCACGGGCGCAGCGTTGGGGCGGGGGCTTGCCCCGGGGATGGCGGCGCCCCTTTGTGATCGCCCGACAGCATCCCTTCTGGGGCGCTGAGATGGCCGCGCAGGCCGGGGCCTCGCCTCTGGCGCAGGCGTTGATCCGCCGCCACCAGGATCCGCTTCCCGGCGAAGCAAAATCCCTGGAAGATCGCTTGCTGCAAAAGCTGCAAGCCGTAGATAATGAGACTTGAGGAAAACACATGACCGTACAAATCACCATCATCGGCCTGGGGCAGATCGGGGCTTCGATTGGCCTGGCATTGAGCGATCACCGCCGCCGCGTGAAGCGCATCGGCAACGACATTGACCCGGCGGTAGCCAGTAAAGCCAAGAAAATCGGCGCGGTGGATAAGATAGTTTACAGCCTCCCCGACGCGGTGAGCGACGCTGACCTGATCGTGCTGGCTCTGCCGCTGGACGAAATCCGGGAGACCTTGTCTTTTATCGCCGACCACGTTAAAGAAGGCGCGGTTGTGTTGGATACCGCCCCGGCCAAGAAAACGGTGGGCGAATGGGCCGCGGAGATACTTCCCCGAGACCGCCACTACGTGGGATTGACCCCGGTATTGAGTTTTCCATTTTTAACCGAGCCGGAAGCTGGCATTGAGGCCGCCGACGCGGACTTGTTCCTGGGCGGGTTGATTGCCATCACTTCCCCACGGGGCACTTTTTCAGGAGCCTTGAAATTGGCTACTGACCTGGCCGTGATGCTGAGGGCCAAACCGCTTTTCGCCGACCTCGCCGAAATTGACAGTTTAATGGCCGCCACTCATCTGCTTCCCCAGTATGTGGCGGCTGCGCTTGCCGAAGCGACCATCGACCGCCCAGGCTGGCTGGAAGGACGCAAATTGGCCGGACGTCCCTTTGCACAGGCCACCGGCCCGATCCTGGAGGCTGACACCGCAGGAGCGCTCACCACCGCCGCAGTCATGAACCACGAAAATGTGGTCCGCCTGTTGGACAATGTGATCGCCGCGCTGCAAGGCATCCGCCAGGAGGCTGCCGAACAGGATGGTGAAAGCTTGAAGGAACGCCTGGAAAAAGCTCAATTGGCGCGGGCCAAATGGTGGTCGGTACGCAGGACGGCCGAATGGCAAACTGAGGGCATTCCCCAGCCCGAATTCGCCTCCGCTGGTGACCGGATGTCCCGCATTATGACGGGATCGCTGCTGAAATTTGACCGGAAAGAAGGGGATAAGGAAGACTAGGCAGCGTAAACGATAGATTCCCCATCCCAGATGCAACCAAACAGCGGCAGGTCTTAGACCCGCCGCTGTGATTTTATTAATAGGGTAGATGAGCTTGTTAGGGCGTCGGCTGCCAAGCGGGCTGCATGTCTACGGCAGGATTATCGGTGATCCGGGTCTGGGACAATCCATTGGAGGTCATCAGGTAGAGTTCAAAATTCTGATCCCGGGAGGAGGTGAAGATAATCCACAGTCCGTTGGGAGACCAAGCTGGCTCTTTGTTGCCGATGGTGGTGAGTTCAAAAATATCCAGGATATCCATCACCCGGCCAACTTCGGGATCAAAGGTGACGACGTAAATGCGGTTGCCGTCGTTCTTATATCCGGTGAAAGCGATCTGGGTACTGTCGGGGGAGAAGACCGGCTCGAAGATTTCCAACAGCTCGGTTGTCTCCCAATAGGGGTCCCGGGTGAGGATAGGGCGCACGTCTCCTCCGCTGCCTGTGCGCAGCCACATATAGGTGGGTGAACTGCGGATGGAGACGCCATACACCAGCCAGTCCATGCTGGGCGAAAAGCTGGGAGAGTACTCGGCCGCATATCCCATGGTGATGTTGCGAGGGCTGGAGCCATCCGGGTTCATAAAGAATATCTGGCGGATGCCGTTCACTCTTTCGCTGGTGAAGGCGATGGTTTGTCCATCCGGCGACCAGGCGGGGTCGTAATCGTCGCCGATGCTTTCGGTGAGGTTGATCTTGTTGCCCCCATCGGCGTCCATCACCCAGATGTCCAGACCGAGATCGGAGCCGAAGAGGGTGCCGCCATGCGCGGTGTAGACCAACTGGCTGCCATCCGGCGACCAGGCCGGCTGGGTCTTGTCGCCTTCGCCAAAAGTGAGTTGGGTCAGGTCGCTGCCATCCATACGCATGGTGAAAATATTCAGGTTGCGCTCATCGGCGCGGTCGCTGACAAAAGCGATCAACCCCTGGCCGTAAGCGGGGGTCGGCTCGAGGGTGGCTGTGCTGGTGAGGGTGATGGTGAGGGTGGGCGTGAATGTGGCGGTTGGGTTGTCATTCACAATAACGGCCGCGGTGGTCTGGATCGGGGTCAGGCTGGGCGGCGCGGCCTCAGTGAAGACCAGGCCGAGGGCGGTCGTCGGCGTGGATGCGAGATTCAGATTGTTGATGAGGAAAACCCCTCCCACACCAAGCACCACGACTACCAGCGCCAATCCACCCAGGATCGCCAGAACGGGCAGGGCGCTGAAGCGGGCTTTGGGCTTCTGGGTTTTCTCACGCCGGGCGCGGGCGGTCCTGGCTGCCTGGGCGGTATCGGCATAGGTTGGATCGTTGAGCGCATCCACAAAATCCTTAACCGTGGCGAAGCGTTCTTCCGGCTGGACGGCCAGCGCCCGGCGCAAGGCTGCGTCCACGTGGGCGGGGATCTGGGGGTTGAGTTCCCGGGGGTCGGTCAACTGGGCCTGATTGAGCATACGCTCGACCGAATCGGCGGGGGACTGGCCGGTGAGCAGGGCATAGAATGTGGCTGCGAATGCATATTGGTCTGAATAGGGGCCGGTGCTGGCCGAGCCATACTGCTCTGGAGGGGCATAGCCTGGGGTGTAGCCGCGGGCGCCGGTGGTGGTCGCGGCGGTGGGGTCGGAGGCTTTGGCGATGCCGAAGTCCACCAGGACCAATTGCCCTTGCGGGGTGAGCTTGAGGTTTGCCGGTTTAATATCCCGGTGGATGACGGGCGGCTCCTGGGTGTGGAGGTAGGTCAGGGCGGCTCCCAATTGGCCGGCCCAATTCAACACCTGGTCAACCGGAGCCGCGCCTTGCTGCCGCAGGCGTTTGGATAGGTTGTCTCCGGGGATGTAGTCCATCACCAGGTATTGGACATCTTCAATCACGAAGTGGTGGGTGACTCGGGGCAGGTTGGGGTGGCGCAAGGTCGCCAATAAGCTGGCCTCGCGCAGGAACTGGCGCGTGCTGTCCGGGCCGGGGCTTTGGTTCATCTTGACTGCGACCTGGGTATCCAGCACTGTATCGTAGGCCAGGTATACGGCCCCCATGCCGCCCAGCCCCAACTGGCTCTCTATCTTATAGCGATCTTTTAGAAGGGTTCCTTGTGGTAAGGCCATAGGAATATTGTAACCCGCAGATGGATTTGAGGCAACCTGTTTGGGGGGAGGAGTCTGAGTGGTCGAACTGGTCTGAGTGGTCTCAGTGGTCGAGTATTGTAAGGGTTTATTTGGTCTTTGATCTGAATGGATAAAAAAACTCCCGCGCGGTTTCTTGGCCGCGCAGGAGTTTGGTTGGGGAGCTAGTGAGGAGGCTGTATCAATCTCCGGCTTGATCCAGCCATCCGGCGAAGGTGGGAATATTCTCATCTGTGCCTATGGCGACCGGGATGATCTCCTCGAAGTCAATGATCCAGACGTTGAGGTTGCCGCCTCCCATGAAGGCCAGGTATTCTCCACCGGGCGAGACGCTTATAGTGCGTTGTCCGCTTCCGGCGATGAGCAAGGTGTTGGTCCCGCTATCCAATTCATAGACGTAAATGCCGTCGGTCTCTTCATCCACGCCATCCAGAGTGTAGTACAGATTCCGGCCGTTGGCTCCCCATACCGGGGCGAAAGCTTGACCGGCGGTATTTTCGGAGATGGGGGTGAGTTCGGAGCCGTCGGGCCGCACCAGATATAGTCGGCTGGGGAAGTCCAGTTCTTCGACTGCGTCTTCGTCCAGACTCACCGCAAGCCACTCCCCATCCGGCGACCAGGCGGGGGTATGCGCGCCGCCGGAGATCATGTCGCTCATGTCGCCCTCATTTCCTGTGGCGATGCTGCGGTTCAGGATCTGGGTGGCGGTTCCAGTCTCCGGGTCAATGATGACCAGCCCGGGATTCGTGTTGCAGGGGTGGGCGTAGCCGATGCCGGTGATGGCGATGCGGCCAGACCCATTATCAACGCCCAAGCCGGTATCACAGCCGTAGCTGTCGACGCCCTCCGGGGTAGGCAGTTCATGCCAATATTTCTCATCCAGGGAGGCCCAGCCCAAAGATCTGCTCTGGTCGCCTTCGATGCGGGTGAAGATAATGCGGCCATCTGCCATCCAGACCCGGGGCATGTAGCTGCCCTCCTCGCTGGGAGGAGCTAGCATCAATTCCGCCTCGCCGGTTTCCAGGTTGAAGAGACGCACACCGCTGCCGTCCGCATAGACCATGAAATCGTTGTCCGGGCTGACCAGAAGCCCATAGAGTTGGTCGGCCACGTCCAGAGAGGCGGGTTGGGACATGTAGGTCCGCATACTGGTGCCGAAAGCCTGGTTGTTTTGGAAATAGAGCATGGTCAGGCCTTCGCCCAACGGCTGGGAAAGCAAGTCCATCATTTCATTGGCCAGTTCCCAAGCTTCCGCGAGAGTATCGGCATCCGCTTCTCCCTCTCCGCTGCCTACAATGATGAGCTTCTGCCAACCCAGATCCACCTCCAGGGTGGCGTCCAAAGACCCAAAAAGAGTTCTCAGCGTGTCTAATCTTTCTAGCAAGCGGGCCGGGGGTATGTTTTGCAGCATGGTGCGGTTGCAATTGTTGGAAGAGATGGCGTCTCCGTTCTCGAAGATGCGCAGGGTGTCGCACCAGACTTCCGGTCCACCGCTCTGGGTCATGGTCATGACCGGATCATCGGTGATTCCGAAGATGTCTTCAAAGAGGGATTCAACTCGAACGGCTAATTGATAAGTGTATTCCCGGTTGAGTACCAGGTTCCCCTTTTCGTTATAGGTTGCCATGGCCTGCGCATTCACAATCGCCGGATAGCCCAATTGGGGATCAAACACAACGTCAATGTTCAAGGGAACCTCACCGGCGCCTAAAGCATCTTGACGAACCCGGGCTAACAGGGCATCTACAGTGTAGGCTTCAGCCTCTTCCAGGGGAATCGCTACCGGCTCTCCCCAATCCCCCGCAGTGGCTCGAAGCAATCGCTGGGCAACAGAGACTTCTCCATCAACCACAACGACACGAATCCGCTGGGAGTCATCCGAGCGGATTTCTTCAATGTCAACAAAATAGCTGTCTAAATTGTTGTCTTCCCAGGTACGGATGGCGTTATCAATTGTTGAAATGGCCGGCACTTTGGCGGTAGATACTGGCGGCGTGTTGATGGTTTCTCCACAAGCGCTCACCAGCAAGATAAATAACAAGGTAAAGGAAAATTGGCGTAAATTTTTCACGGGCTTATCTGAACCTCCAAACTTGAAAGATGAACCGTACCGGGGATGCGGTCGCCTTGTTCGCGCACCGACAGCCGCACCCAGGTAAGGGATGTAACCGAATATGGCACTTCAACAGCAAATAGGCTGTAATTTTCACCGGGAACCGGGACCACTGAAGCCAACCGGGAGCCTACAACCCGTCCTTGGGCGGTGGTCAATTCGACCAGCAGAGGTTTATCGCTGGACGAGCGGAAGATCCCTGAAACGGTCAAATTGCCCCCCTGGATCAGCAGCCGGGGCAGCGGTTCCTGGATGATGATCTTCTCCAGAGAATCGCCCGAGGGGGTGAGTTCGGTTTCGCCTTCTGAGAGCAGGATTAGGCCAACGGAGGCCACCGCCTGGAGGCGGCTGTATTGATCCCGGGTGATGATCTGCAGACGAGCCGTTTCGGCCACGCCGGGGATTTCGAAGTCTAATTCGACGATCAGGTTCACCCGAGCGCCCGGGTTTCCGCTCAATGTCAGAAGATTGCGCACCAGCAAGCGTTCATCCTCTCCGATCAGTTCAATGGTCACATTGCCATTAGCGCCGGGGATGAGGTAGGTTATCAATCGGAGGGGGGAAATCACCTTGGAAAGCTGGCCGGGATTGAATATTTGTATCTTGCCGAAAGGGATGTTGGGCAGGGGCGTTGGGGTGAGGGTGATGGTGGGGGTGGGATAGAACGCCGTCTGGGTGAGGGGCAGGTCGGGCGGCGTAGTGGTGGGTGTGAG
>CBDUUP010000155.1:0-9575 GCA_965370435.1 uncultured Anaerolineales bacterium
TTTGTCCAGACGGTGCTGTCCCTGGCCAATGCCATGGACGTGCGGGACAGCTACACCAATACGCACAGCCAAAGCCTGGCCGACATGGCGGAGGACGTGGGCCGGGAGCTAGGATGCGACGAAGAACAACTGGAAACCCTTCGTTGGGCTTCCCTACTCCACGACATTGGCAAGATGGGTGTGCCTGACGACATACTGCTAAAACCCACCGAGTTGGACGAATTGGAATGGGAGGCGATGCGCCTGCATCCTGAGATTGGGGCACGGATCGTCGCGCCGGTGAAAAAATTGGCGTCCGTGGCCCCTATCATCCGCGCTCACCAAGAGAGATATGATGGCAGCGGGTATCCCGACGGACTGCGCGGCGAGGAAATTCCTATGGAAGCCCGCATCCTGGCGGTGGTGGACGCTTACGGCGCCATCACCGATGACCGGGTCTACCGCCCAGCCCGCAGCCACGAAGTAGCCCTGGAAGAACTCCAACGCTGCTCCGGCACCCAGTTTGACCCCCAGGTTGTGGAGGTTTTCCTGGAGGTCATCGCACGAGGGAAGCGGGAGGGATAACGATAAGGGGCGGGACAGTGAGAGGTGGGTTGCAAGTAGGCAAGTGGCATGTAGGCAAGTTGCAGGCAAGGTCTCGTCTCCATCCCTCGCATTTCCTAACGCCCCAATTTTCAATCTTTCGGCAAACTCAGGACAGGCCTTTCATCCCTCAGTCTTCATCCTTCATCATTTCCTCTGTCCATCAACGCCGCTAATCCAGGCAATATTTTCCCCTCCAGCATCTCCAGCGAGGCCCCGCCCCCGGTAGAGACGTGGGTGATGCTTTCCACCAACCCTGCCTGGCGCACCGCCGCCGCCGACTCTCCGCCGCCGACGATGCTCACCGCGCCGCATTCGGCCACGGCTCGCGCTACCCCGAAGGTCCCCTCCGCGAACCGGGGGAACTCGAATACCCCCATCGGTCCGTTCCAGACCACCGTCCCCGCGCCCCGCAGCCTACCGGCGTAATCCGCCACCGTCTCCGGCCCTATGTCCAGGATGCGCCAGCCCTCCGGCACCGGCCCGGCCGCCATCACCTGACGCTCGGCCTGGGCCTCGAAACGGTCGGCGATGACGACGTCCACCGGCAAGTGCAGACTGTCGCCGCTTTCAGCCAATAGCTCGCGGGCCGTATCTAGGGCTTCGTCCTCCACCAGCGAATCGCCCACCGGAAGGCCCTGCGCCTTGAAGAAAGTGTTCGCCATCCCCCCGCCAATCAAGACCCGGTCGGCTTTCTCTAGCAGGTTGCCGATCACCTTGATCTTGTCGCTCACTTTTTTCCCTCCCAGGATGGCGATAAAGGGGTGTTGGGGGTCCTGGATGGCTTGCCCCAGATAGCGGATCTCTTTCTCCATCAAATATCCCGCCACCGCGGGCAAGATTGCCGCAACCCCCACGTTGGAAGCGTGGGCGCGGTGGGCGGTCCCGAAAGCGTCATTGACAAAGACCTCACCCAGCGCGGCCAATTGGCGGGCCATCTCCGGGTCATTCTTTTTCTCACCTGGGTGGAAGCGGGTGTTTTCCAGCAACAAGACTTCGCCGAGGTTCAGCGCCTGGGCGGCCTCCTCCGCCGCCGGGCCGATGCAGTCCTCCGCAAAATTCACCTTGGCCTCCGGGAGCAGTCCATCCAGGGCTGTGGCGACTGGGCGCAGGGATAGCTCTGGCTTGCGCACTCCTTTGGGGCGTCCCAGGTGGGAGCAGAGGATCACCGCTGCGTTTTGCGCCAAGAGAACCCGAATGGTGGGCAGGGCCGCCTGGATGCGGGTGTCGTCGCTCACCTCGCCGTCCTGGAGAGGAACATTGAAATCCACCCGCACCAGGACGCGTTTATTTTGTAAATCTAGATCATCAATTGTTTTCTTGTTGAACATGGAGATTTCCTACACCAGCAACTATTCCCATCCTCGTAGGGGCGGGTGGGAACCGAAGGTTCCTGAGACCCGCCCCTACGAAGCGAAATGATAGAAAGTTACAGCGATTTTGCCATCATCGCGGCCAGGTCGCCGGTTCGGCAGGAGTACCCCCATTCATTATCGTACCAGGATACCACCTTGACCATGTTGCCGCCTATCACCTTGGTCAATTCGGCATCAATGATGGAAGAGCGGTTGTCGCCCTTGTAATCCACCGAAACCAGGGGTTTGGTCTCGAAGCCCATGATGCCTTTCATAGGGCCTTCGGCGGCGGCCTTGAGAGCGGCGTTCACTTCCTCGACGGTGGTGGATTTCTCCACTTCCAACACCGTGTCCACGATTGAAACCGTGGAGGTGGGAACCCGCATGGCGAAGCCGTCCAGTTTGCCCGCCAACTCCGGGATAACCAGGGCGAGCGCTTTGGCCGCGCCGGTGGTGGTGGGAATGATGTTGAGGGCCGCCGCTCTGGCCCGGCGCGGGTCTTTGTGGGCCAGGTCCAGCAGGCGCTGGGTGGTGGTATAGGCGTGGATGGTGGTCATCAAGCCCTTCACAATGACGAAGGTGTCGTTGATGGTTTTTGCCAGAGGAGCCAGGCAGTTGGTGGTGCAGGAAGCGTTGGAGATGATGTGATGATTCTCCGGGTCGTACAGGCCGTGGTTGACCCCCAGCACCACAGTCAGGTCTTCGTTCTTGGCCGGGGCCGAGATGATGACTTTCTTGGCACCAGCCTGCTCAATGTGGGCGTTTGCGCCGGGCTTGCCGGAAGCCGGGTCGGGTTTGGCATCCTTGAACACGCCGGTGGATTCGACTACGATCTCCACCCCCAGGTCAGCCCAGGGCAGCTTTCCGGGGTCTCGTTCGGCCAAAACCTTGATGGCCTTGCCGTCCACCACCAGGTCGCCGCCCACGACCTCCACCTCCCCCGGATAGATGCCGTAATTGGAATCATATTTGAACAAATGAGCGTTGGTCTCGGCCTCGAACAGGTCGTTGACCGCCACTACTTCCAGTTCGCCGCCGTGCTGCTCGAGGATGGCTTTCAACACCTGCCGTCCAATGCGGCCAAAGCCATTGATGCCTACTTTTGTCGTCATGCTGTGCCTCCAAATTTTGATGTATAGATTTTAATGATACCAGCTTTAGGGCAGGGGTGCGGGGGAGCGTGGGAGAAAGGCATCCCGACAACTAACTGCTCAATAATGCCATGTTAACTGCAATCCGCAACCTGCCACCTGCACACTTGCCACTTGCCACCTGCACACTTACAACTTGCACACTTGCCACTTGCAACCTTACTCAATCAGCGGCCCAGTTCGCTCCTGCAGCAAATCCATCAACACCATAGCCAGCTTGGCGGAGTCGTGATGCCAGGGGCGCTCTTCGTCAACCACGTCGGTCCGGTAGACGGCATGATCAAGGTCCAGCCCCTCTTCGGCGGTGACCCACTGCACCCGGTCAGGGAGCTTTCCGGCGCAGTTCTGGTTGCTGATCACCATCTCGAACAGTCCCCGGCCCACGTGCTCTTCCAAGACTCGCACGTGGTCGCCACAGGTATAGAAATCGGTTTCTCCGGGCTGGGTGGCGACGTTGCAGATGAATATTTTTAGGGCCTGGCTGGCTCGGATGGCGGCGCTTATGTCGGGCACTAATAGGTTAGCTAGAAGGCTGGTGTACAAACTGCCTGGCCCAATGACGATCAGATCTGCCGCCAGGAGGGCCTGGATGGCGCGGGGGAATGCTGGCGGCCCGTTGGGGTCCAGCCAGACCCGCCGCACCGCGCCGGGATGGATGGGGATGCGGCTCTCGCCCTCCACGCGCACCTCCTGTCCGTCGTGGGGCAGGGCCAGGTCGGCCACCAGTTTCACGTTATGCAGGGTGGAGGGCAGCACCTCGCCGTGGACCGACAGCACCCGCCCCGACTCGGCTACCGCCTCCTCGAAGCTGCCAGTGATCTCCGAAAGGGCGCTGATGAACAGGTTGCCAAAGGAATGCCCCTCCAGGTCGTCACCGCCGTTGGCAAAGCGGTACTGGAAGAGTTGGGAGATCAAGGCTTCGTCGTTGGAGAGGGCCGCCAGACAGTTGCGGATGTCTCCCGGCGGCAAGATGCCCATCGATTCTCGCAAACGGCCCGATGAGCCGCCGTCGTCGGCCACGGTGACGACCGCGGTGAGGTTGTGGGTGTATTCTTTCAGGCCGCGCAGCAAATTGGAGAGGCCGGTCCCGCCGCCAATCACCACCAGGCGGGGTCCCCGCCCTCTGCGGCGGTAGGAGGCCAGGGTGTCAACCACCGGACGGCCGGGCTGGATGAAGGGCGCCAGCAGCGAACGGTTGAGGCCCCAGATGCCGATCAGGATCAGGCCCAGGCCCAAACTGCCAAAGATCACCGCCCGGACGGTTCGAGGCAGGAAGAGCAGGGAGATGGTCGAGAGAATGGGCAGCCACCAGGTATCCGGCGCGGTGCGGTACACGTCTAAAACCACGTCGGCTGCGCCCACCACGATGATGGTGGTGCCCATCAAGACAGATACGATCCAGCGTTTAACGCCCAGCCCTGGGGTTAGCCAGAGGAGCGACTGCTTTAGATTCCCCCGCAAGCGTTCCCACAAAGTTCGAGGTTGCGGTTTCATATCGCCGCGATGATAGCAGTGTTTGGCGTCAGCGTCAACGATTTGGATGACTGGTCAGACTAGTCTAATTGGTCTTAGTGGTCTGAATAGTCCCGGCGACTCAAGGCCCAGTAATGAGGCAACCAGTGATGAGGTAATCAGGCAACAAGTCAATCAAGGCAGGTCCTCCCCCGCAATCCGCAACCCGCCACTTGCCCACCTGCAAACTTGCCACTTGCCCACCTGCCCACCTGCGCTTCCCATGCTATACTGACCCCATGAACCCCCACATCGCCGTGGACTTGGGCGGCACCCAAATGCGCGCCGCCTGCTATCCCCCCGATAGCCTGACCCCCCTAGCTCAATTGCGCCGGCCCACTGAGAGAGAGGATCCGTCTGGTCTTACTGATCGCTTGATAGACCTCATCGCCTCCGTCTGGCCGGAGGAGGGGGAGGTGGAGGCCATCGGCGTGGCGTCGCCCGGCCCACTGAACCCCTATACCGGCGTCATCCTTAATACCCCCAATATTCCCGGCTGGGAAAATGTGCCTCTGGTGAAAATTCTACAGGATCGCTTTGAAGTCCCCGTGGCGTTGGGCAACGACGCCAACCTGGCCGCTCTGGGGGAATGGCGTTACGGGGCCGGGCAGGGACACCACCACCTGCTCTACCTGACCGTCAGCACCGGCATCGGCGGCGGGGTCATCCTGGACGACCGGCTGCTGGTGGGGGCCAGTGGTATGGGCGCAGAGCTGGGCCACGTCACAGCGCTGCCGGACGGCCCGGTATGCTCTTGCGGGCAGCCCGGCCACCTGGAGGCGGTCGCCGCCGGACTGGCAATCGCCCGGTGGGTTGGGGAGCAAATCGCTCTGGGTGAACCTTCTAGTCTAGCCGGAGTCCCCAACCTGACCGCCAAAGCCGTCTCCCAGGACGCCCAGAGCGGCGATCCACTCGCCATACAGGCCCTAGAGAGGGCGGGGACGTTCATCGGACGAGCTTTGGCCGACTTCTGCCACATCTTCAACCCGACCATCATCCTCATCGGAGGGGGCGTTTCCCAGAGCGGACCGCTGCTGTTTGAACCGATAAAGGCCGCCCTCCACCAACATATCCTCACCCCTGAATACCTGGAGAACCTCACCATCACCGCCGCCCAACTGGGCGATGACGCCGGTCTGCTGGGCGCGCTGGCGCTGGCGCGGGGGAATTCGGAATAGGCAATCCAGTAGGAACTTCAAGCAAGACCCCCTCGCTTGTTCTATTGAACGCATCTTCAGATATTCTATTGGCCGAAGGTAATCCGACCAAATGGGAAATTTACGCAAGACATGATTGATGAGCGCATAGAAAACGCTTCTTGAAGCCTTTTCCGTCCACGCTGCTGGGAAAAACGCTTATAGCTCTTCCAGGGAACAAGCCTTTACTCGGCATTAGCGCCCCGCAATTGAACCACCTTCTCGATCATCCCGGCGTAGTCCTCGTCGTCAGGGATCAGCAAGGGGAGGCCGATCTCCTGGGTCACAATGCGGCGGATCAACGGTTCGGTCAATGTCAGTTCCTGGCCCGGTTCGGCCAGCTTCTTGGCCTGGGCGTGGATGGTCAGCTCCTGGCCCCAATAATAGATCGTGCTGGCGTGGATATTCTCCTGCATGCGGCCGACTTCGCCCAGGGTCTCCGGTTCATCCAGGGTGAGCCAAATATCGGCGTACAGAAAATCCACTGCCTCTGCCGGAGTCCAGGCCAGCGCGTCGGCCTGGACAATATCCAGCTTGGCGAGGATGTCGGGAGGCAGTTGATCCAGCGCGCCCGATTCTTCTATCAAGGCGATCACCTGGGGGTCATATTCCACCACGGTCACCCGGTCTACGGCCGGGTTGAGGGCGATGTTGGCCGCCACCCAGCCCATCCCCAGGCCCATTACCACCGTATATCCACGGGCGAAGCGGCAGGCCAGTTCTTGACTCTCGATCTCCCGCGGCGAGAGAGACATCCAGGTCTCCCAGGACGGGGAATCGCCGCCGGCGCTTCGCAGAAGCACGGGCATATCCGATGCGGCCCATAGCTTGGTGTAGTAGCCCGGCACCAGGCCGAAAGGGGAGCGGGCGAGCTTCCATTTACCGGCGCGCCCTTCTTTATACTGGGGCAGATAGAAATCGGTGGTGAACAGGGGAACGCCCAGCGCTTCGGCCAGTTGTCCGGGGTCAGGTTGAGGGATATGGGGGTTCATTTGTGGGTCTCAATTGTATGATCGGGGTGAGTAAGACTTCTGGGTATGATTATATTGTATTTTATGGATGATTGATTGAAAATATTTCACCACAGAGACACAGAGTACGCCGCTTCGCTTAGAGAGAAAAGCAAGAAAAACAAAAACTTTTTATCCGCGAATTTCGCGAATAACGCGAATAAAAAAAATTTGTGCAGATTAGTGTTATTCGCGGATAAATGTTTTTTAATATCTTCCCAGTCTCTTTTTTTTCTCTACTCCGGGCTTTCACGGTAGTGATAATGGTATAGCGTCTCGAAGCCCACTCCGGCATACAGGGCGCGGGCCGGAGCGTTATTCTCCATCACCTGGAGGTACATCTCCGCCGCGCCGAGGCCTTTTCCCCATTCGGCCAGGGCGCGCAGGACCGCGCTGGCCGCGCCCCGGCGGCGGTAGGCTGGGCGGGTGGTCATCCCGAAGACGCCCAGCCAGCCGCGCTCCACAACGCCGACGCCCACCGCAGCGGAAGAGCTTTCAATCTCCAGATGGGCATAGCCTATCCGAGGAGCGATCCGTTTGAGGATACCCCGGCGCATATCGGCCACGTGACCGTCGAAGCCCTCCGACTCACAGTAGGCGGTGAACCAGGCTTCATCGAATTGCTCGCTGATGGAGACTGTCATTTCTGGGTGGGGAGGGGCTTGCGCCAATACGTTGGCCAGGTCGGCGGTCTGGACGGCGGTGCGGGCGTCGGTGGCATAGCCGCGCTGGGCGAGTATTTCATCCAGATCGGGAGGCTGGGCGGCGGGCGTCATCTGGAAGCGGGGGCGGGTTTCACGGCGGCGGTAGAAATCCTCTGCCAGGGAAATTTTCTCCTCCCGCGAGTGACGGCCTTCAGCGGCGTTGGGCCAGACCGAGTTGGCCCTCCGGGTGACGCCCCAGTTGAATCGCAGCCGCCAGCCGTCCACCGCCAGCGCCACCGCGGCGGGCCAGGCGTTGGCGGCCAGTTCTTCGATAAGGGCGATCAAGGGGTCAGACATGGGTAAATTGTAACCTGAATCAGAAATTTCACCCCATAGACACAGAGAAAAGCAAAAAATTTTTGAGATTTTTTGACAAGTTTAACGTAGATATAAATAGTGTCAGTCAACTAGATGTGATTATTCATATCAAACCTGCCGGAGGTTGCGTGTCTCGCGGACATCTTTTGCATTCATACCTGCTTCATAAATCATTTGACATAGGGGTAATTTATACTATACTAGCCTGCGCAAAACGCCCGCCCCCTCTGGAGGGGGACTATTTATGCCTGATTCACAAACTATAGAAGCCCAAATCAGCGCCGACGCCCCGGCCCCAATCAACCCGCTGCGCTCGTTCATTGAGCTGCTGCGCCTGCGGAATTTCCGTTTACTGTGGATCGGCGAGGGCGTTTCGGTGATGGGCGACCAATTTTATTCCATTGCGCTGCCCTGGCTGGTGCTCCAACTCACCGATGACCTCTTTGTGTTGGGTCTCGTGATGGCCTTGAAGGGAATTCCCCGGCTGATCTTCATGCTCCTGGCGGGCGCGCTCATTGACCGCTTCACGCCCCGCGATTTGATGCTGTTGTCAAACACCATCCGCATGATCCTGGTCGCCATGCTGACCGCCCTGGTGTTGAGCGAGACCTTAGCCCTGTGGATGTTGTATCCCTTCGCCCTCTTGATGGGGATCGCCAACGCCTTCTTCTACCCGGCCCAAAGCGCAATTGTGCCCAAAATCGTGGAGAGCAAACACCGCCAGGTAGCCAATTCCCTGGTCCAGGGGACAGTGCAGGCCAGCACATTTGCCGGGCCGCTGTTGGCCGGGCTGACCATCGCCATGCTGATGAATGGGTCCGACGCTCTCCTCAACAACCCCCAAGGTCTGACTGAGATGGTACCGGACATCAAGGGGACCGGTTATGCATTTGGCGTGGATGCCATCACTTTCTTGATCTCGGTGGTCACCCTGCTGCTGATGAAGCCCCAGGTACGCCCGGAGGGCAATGGTGAGAACAATGGGAAGAAAAACGGGGTGTGGAAATCCATCCAAGAGGCATTAGCCTTCGTGTACCATGATCCAACCTTGCGGGTGCTGTTCTTCTTCGTCGCCTCGGTCAATTTCCTGGTAGTAGGCCCGATGATGATCGGCATCCCCGTGTTGGCCAAGACCCGGCTGGCAGGAGGGGCCGCAGATTACGGATATATCATCTCCGCCTTTGGAGGCGGTTCGCTGCTGGGCATCGTCCTGGCCGGGCTTCTGCCCAAACCTCCCGCCAAGCACATGGGGACCCTCGTCCTTCTCCTGACCATCTTGTTGGGGGTGGGTATGGGCGGTCTGGGGTTTGTGACCGACACGGTTACGATCGTGTTGGCATCCCTGCTGCTCGGCGCGGCGCTGGGCTACGTCAGTATCACGATTATCACTTGGCTGCAAAACCGCACCCCTGAGAGTTTGATGGGACGCATGATGAGTCTGGTGATGCTGGCTTCGATTGGCATGGTGCCGGCGTCTCAGGCGTTGTGCGGCCTGGTCATTGGCTACAGCCTGGAAGGGATGTTCCTGGGAGTGGGTATCGCCATGACGCTGATAACCCTCCGGGTGTTGATGATCCCCAGCATTCGGCAATTGGGTCTGCAGACCAGGATGTTCAGCGCAAACGGCGAGTGATCGCAAAAAAAAATACCACTAAGGCAAGAAGGCATAAAGTTTTTGGTTTTTCTTCGTGCCTTAGTGTAATGTTAAGCTAAATGTTGGTAAAAGATTGAAACACTGAATCGCTGA
>CBDUUP010000156.1:0-9574 GCA_965370435.1 uncultured Anaerolineales bacterium
GGTGAGTCGTCTCAGCATGGCTCGTTTTTCAGGTTGTTCATCAAACGCGCCCGCTTCGATCTTTTCAAGGATATGGCGGAACGAATTCGCGGCTTCATCCTTCTTCCCCAGCGCCTTCAGCGTTAACCCCAGGGCGAAATGACTTTCCAGGTCATCCGCATCCATAGAAATAGCCTGCCGCAGATCGGCCTCGGCCTTTTCATCCTCCTGACGAATGTGAAAAGCCCGGCCGCGGCGCAAATAATCTTCCGCGCTTTGCGGCTCCGGCATAGCGTCCGGCTCCATCCGTAGAACGGTAATTATTTCTTTTTCTTTCTTGCGGAAAAACTTCATCGTAACTTTCTCCTTTTTCAATAAAAAGTTAAGAAGGAATGGTTTTTTCGATGACCGATTTCAACTCAGATTCTTCGGTCTCTTGGTTGGCAAAATATTCGGCGATAAAAGCTGAACGGCGCATACGCAAGGCCATGGGGGCTACCTGGCGCAAATCATCCACCGTGACCTCCGTGCGGCCATCCGCTGCGGCGTGGGCGCGGGCGCTCTCGAACAAGGTGATTTCAGCCCGCAGCGAATCAACCTGGAGGCCGTTGACCAGCGCCAATCCTTGATTGGCGATCTCATCGGGGAGTTCAACCTTGGGCAGCAGTTCCCTGGCAAGCTGGATCTCGGCTTGGGCGATCTCGGTTTCTTCCGAATAGAGGGAAGCCAGGTGGCGAGGGCGGGTCAGATAGCCCTGCGCCCGGCGATAGGCTTCCAGCCGCTGCTCTGGCTCATCCAGTCCGTGAACGATCAAGCGCAATCCGAAGCGATCCAATATTTGCGGGCGGAGGTTGCCCTCTTCTGGATTCATCGAGCCTATCAGGACAAAACGCGAGCGATAACTCGCCGATATCGGTCCCCTGCGCACAGTGTAACTCCCTTGCGCCGCGGCGTCCAGAATTGCGTCAACCACCTCATCGGCCAGCAGGTTCACCTCATCCACGTATAGCAGATTGAGGTCAGCCTGCGCCAGAATGCCGCGCTGTAGGCGCATCCGATTATGGACCGCAGCCCGCTCGTCCATTTTTCCGACCACGTCATCCAAACGGGCGTTGAGCGGCAGTTCGATCAGCCGCACCGGGTCCATCACCGCTAACGGCTCACCCTGGGCGAATTTCTCCGCGCAATCAGGGCACACGGCGTCCATGCCGCCAACCTCAATATCATCCGGCATGCAGCCGTAGAAACATAAACTGCGCGGCGCTTCGGGCATCAAATCTGTCAAGCTGCGCACCGCGGTGGTCTTGCCGGTGCCCCGCGGGCCGATCAACAGCACGCCCCCAATGGTTGGGTTTATCAACGCCAGCAGGAGAGAAAGTTTCATCTCCTTCTGACCCACCAGAGCCAGGAAAGGGAACGGCAGCCTCTCGGCGATTCCGGCGTCCCGGTCGGGTTCTGTCCCTTTATAGGCTCGCCCGGAGACGCGGTCAATCAAATCCCTCAACGAGCGCACATCATGGCCCGAATCCGGTTGGGGATCGTCGGGCGTGGATAGCGTTTCTTCGGTCATGCTCCCTCGTTAAGCTTGCTTTGAGCCAGACGGTAGGCCTGGCGTTCCCGTCCTTGCTCCATTCGTTTCTGCTGAGCCTCATTTTCGGGGATCAGCCCTGGCACCGGCATCGGACGGCCATCATCCCCCAGGGCGACGAACACCAGATAGGCCGTGTTAGTATGGGTGCATTCGCCGGTCACAACATTCTCGGCTGTCACCTGAACCTCCGTCTCGATGGAGGTGCGGCCCACGTAACTGACCTCCGCAGAGATGGTCACCAGGTCCCCTATTCGGATCGGCTTCCTAAAGATCATCTGGTCAACCGCCACCGTGACCACCCGGCGTTGGGCGTGTCGTATGGAGGCCAGTCCGCCCGCTTCATCAACCAGCTTCATGATCCATCCCCCGTGGACGTTTCCGTGGTTGTTGGCGTGGTTGGGCTGCATCACTTGCGCGATGCTGACCCGCGAGTCGCTTACTTTTTTTTTGAGTTCTGTATCGGCCATCTAATCCATATCCTCCTGGCTTTCACCCGAATCCAAAGTGTGCAGGCGTTCAGGTTCATCTTGCAGGACGTCAATGGTGTCATAGGTGAGTTCCGGCATCATGGGCGGCAGAGGCACCGAGCCAGGCGGCCGCACGCGAGGGGGAGCCGCAGGAGATTTGCGAACCGGATTGCTGAAATCATTGGAACGCTTTCGCAGAATGCGAGGGCCATCGCTCAACCACCCCACGTAATGCCCCCGCACAGAATACACATCCCGGTCTGAGGTCACCCATCCAATCCACTCGCCCACCGTGTTGAATATGAATGGATAGATCAAAAATGCCTCGAAATCTCCGGCAGTGGTGAAAATAGGAACGGGACGGCGAGTTTCAGTCATTGTAAAGTAATTATACACTCAATAAATCAATAAGAATCAAGAACAGGCGCGCCTAAAGTCACTCCAAGGAGAGCAAATGCGCCAATGAGAGTTGAAATAAAAATCTATCAAGTGCGCATTTGCAGAGTGATTGACGGTAATGGCGCTGATCTTATCTTAACCTTCAAGCCGTCAATCACCAGGAAACGCCTACCAAAATTATATTTTATGTTAAGGGGTTCCCCCATTGCGAAAGCATTTCACTCTACGTCAGAATATGTCCAGTAACGGTTGACGAAGAAATTCCAAAACATGACCACCGCCACCGCGATCGCCAGGGAGAGGTTATTCCCTAAAAATTCAGGATTGAAAGGTCCCGGCAAAGACAATCTCTCAAATAACCGGTTGAGAGGCCCCAGCAATCCGGCAAAGATCGGCGTGCGCACCAACCAGCCCGCCACATTGATCAAAGTGAACTCAAACGCTTGCCGGAGAACCGGCTTGGAGCGAGAATCGGGATAGGTCCAGAAGCGGTTCCAGATAAAATTGCTCACCACCGCCGCAAGGAAGGAAAAAGTCTGGGCGATGACTTCGGGAACGCCAAAAACAGAAGTCAGCAAATTGAACGTGCCGAAATCCACCACTGCGCCAAACACGCCGACTACCATAAAACGAAAGAAGCGGGTCCGTTCGCGGGAATTTTTAAGCGCTTTCATCCTATTCCCAACTGCTCCTTGAAGAATTCGATGGTCCTTTTCAGTCCCTCATCCAGATCGATCACCGGCGCCCATTCCAGAACCTCTTTCGCCCGGGTGATGTCGGGACGCCGCATTTGAGGGTCTCCAGAGCCGCGCAGGTCTGGCTCGAACTCGGTCACCGCCTGGTTGCCGGTCAAGCGGTTCACTGCCTCGGCGAATTCCAGGATGCTGGTTTCCTTCGGATTGCCGATATTGACCGGCATGTGTTCCTCGGAGTACAGCAGCCGGACGATCCCATCAATCAGATCATCCACGTAACAAAAACTGCGAGTCTGCTGGCCGTCCCCATAAACAGTCAGCGATTCGCCCTTCAAAGACTGTTTCACAAAATTCGGCACCACCCGTCCATCATCCAAACGCATGCGGGGTCCATAAGTGTTGAAAATGCGGACGATAGCAGTGTTCACCTCATGATAGCGATGATAAGCCATCGTAAGGGCTTCCGCAAATCGCTTGGCCTCATCGTACACCGAACGTTCGCCAATGGGGTCCACGTGTCCCCAGTAGCTTTCCTTCTGGGGGTGCTCAAGGGGATCTCCGTAAATCTCACTGGTGGAGGCCAGCAAGAATCGGGCTTTATGGGCGTGAGAGACCCCTAATGTATTATGCGTCCCCAACGCGCCCGCTTTCATGGTTTGGATAGGGAGATTGACGTAGCCGTAGGGAGAATTGGGATTAGGGCTGGCCGGTGAAGCAAAATGCATCACTGCGTCCAGGTCGCCAGGCACAAAAATGTAATCCGAAACGTCATGGCGTATGAAAGAAAAGTCATCCCGCCCTGTTAAATGCGCCAGGTTTTCTGGATTGCCTGTGATGAAATTATCCATCCCAATAACCTCATGTCCATCCGCCAACAACCGGTCACAAAGATGTGACCCCAAAAAACCCGCCGCCCCAGTAATTAAAATTCTCATATCACTCCTCATTTTCAATAATTATTTAATGATGCCGAGTCCCCAGAGAAAAGTTTTTTTAACTCTGTGTTCTCTGTGGCTCTGTGGTGAAATTTTTTTCACCTAATCACCTTGTCACCTTGTTGCCCAATCACCTTCCTCATCTCCCCACCCAATCCACCAAACTGATCAACCCATCCCCGGTGAGCTGCTGAGCCTGCCCGGTCAAAACGTCCACCAGCCATAGATTGCCCTGATAGATCACCGCCAGGGTGTGACCCTCCCTGCCCAGCAGCGGCGAAGGCGACCAAACCACCCGCTGAGGGCTTAACCCCGGCGCGCCGTCCGGCGGAAATATTGCCCCCGGATTGGAACCATCTCGATCCACCACCATCAACCGGTAGCGGCTCGTTTCGCTCTGCGTCGGCGAGAGAGCCTGCAAGAAAGCGATCTGGTAGCCTTGTTCGCCGGTAGGCGTCACCTGCAAGGGTGAGGGCGATGGCGCCGCGAACATCCCCACCTCAGAAACCAACCTCACCGGCGGCCCGCCGATGAAGGGTATCGCCGAAATGTCAAAAAATGGCGACTCTTCTGGGGAAACCAAAGCCGGAGGCGGCGCGTGATCCACAATATACAAGAAATTGTTGTCCGGCCCCCAGGCGATGTCCGGCGTCCAGGCCCAATCGCTGCGAGTCTGGAGCGGCGTGATCGCATACACCGGCTGCAAAACCTGCTCTCGCAACGCCACCACCCCAACCTCATCCGGTCGTGCATAGGCCAGACGTTGTCCATCCGGCGCCCAGGCATAGGTCGTCCCCCACCAGCCATACAATCCGCCCGAGTTGGTATCCACAATGATCTGCCCTCGATTGACGGCCCCGGTGCTGCTGAAAGTAATGGTGATCAAATCATTATTAGCTTGCCACCCCGGAGCCGTAGCCCGAGGTTCCACAGTTGAATAAGCGATCTTCAACAAGGTTGTAGGCGACCAATCAGCGAAGTGAATGACATTCTGCACACCCAGGTCAATCATCAAGTCCGGGTCGTCAACCTTCACCACCCAAAGGCTGTTTATCACCTCTTCGTCGGCTTCACTACGGCTGAAAAGCAGCCAATCGCCGCCCGGATTCAACGAAAAGACGTGTCCGTCCAGGTCTCCCGTCATCACAATCGGACGGCGGTCGTTGGTGGAGCCTTCCATCAGCCAGGCATTCCCCGCCGCCAAATACACCAACCGCCCCGGGATCGAAACCGAACTAAAGGCCGACTGGCTGCCAACCATCTTGATCTCCGGCGTCGCCTCTGTGATTATGACAACCTTGACCACCCCGTCCGACACCATCTCCCCATCTTCGTAGACCCGGCGGTAGGTCACCTCCTGCAATCCGTTCACCCCAGCTTGAAGCAAGAGTTCTTCGCCTTCAGGCAGAGACTCGTTGCGAAGCACCTGCTGTAAGAAGGGAATCACCACCTGCTCAACGTCAAATTCCTCCCGCACCCGGATCAAGCGCACGTTGGCCCCGTCGGTGAGGATGGTGAAAAGCGGAGGCTCGCTCCGGTCCAGGTCGTTCACCACAACCCCAGCAATCTCGAAAGCCTCTTCCGCCGTGCTGCCCGCCGCGATCTGAACCTGGTGTATCTCCCCATCCGCCGACAAACTCACCGCGATCTCTCCTTGCGTAACCTGGGGCGAATCGCAGCCCGACAATATCAGAAGAAGAAAAATAAATAACCCAACCAGACGGCCTCCGCGCTGGCGCGCGGGGTTGATATGGCGATTGTGATTCCTGGGTTCGTTGCTTATCCGCATGGGGACTGGTATAATCTCAGATTGCGGTGGCCGCGTTCAGCGGATGCGTCCGGTAATTGACATCACCCCATCCGAAATGGTGATGCTTTCGATACGGATCCCGGTCGCCACCGGCCCAACCGCGCCGGTGAAGGCTTCGTCCAGCAGCGTCGAAAGGCCATTCAGCAAACCTTCGGGAGCATCCCACGGCCCAAAATCTACCGCGGTCAATTCAAAATACGGGATCCCCTCATCGTCAATAGCCACGGAGAGCAGCACCCGCATCGTGCCGACCAAATAACCCTGCTGCACAGTGCCATAGATCTGCAATTGGCCGTCCTGGAGGTAGACCTGAGGATCGCTGAAGAGAGGATCTTCCTGCTCTTCCAGCTTGAAAGCCAGATAAGAAGTGATCTGGGTCTCGGTGATCTCCACCGTCACCCGCCCATCCTCCAGAGCGCCTTCCACGGCTGCCTCCCAGTCCAGTGTGAGACTCTCCACCGCTTCCGTAGATATGGCGATTGGCGTTTGAGGCATCGCCGGACCGCCGACGTTGATCTCGCAAGCCATCGCAGCGAGTAGCATCACGACCAAAATCACTAAAAATACGCCTGAGCGTCTTTTATTTGCCATAATCAAATCTCCTATTTAGCAACCGGTATTATAGCATGTCTGAAGAAAACAACTCCCAATCCCCTCAAACCGCCGAACTCGGCTTGGCCGCTAAAATCGAAGCCCTTCTGTTCGTCGCGCCGGGCGGCGTCAGTCCGGCCCAAATTGCCTCCGCCCTGGAAATTTCCCCTCGCGAAGTAGAGAAAGGGCTGAAATTCCTGGAGGAGGATTACACCCAGCGCGGATTGAGGCTCCAACGTCATCGAGGGCGCGTCCAACTCACCACCGCCCCGGAGACCGCCCAGATCGTAGAACGCTTCCTGAGCCTGGACGCAACCAGCCGTCTGAGCCGGGCCGCCCTGGAAGCCTTGTCTATCGTCGCATACCAACAGCCGGTCACCCGTCCTCAAATTGATGATATTCGCGGGGTGAACAGCGACGGCGTCCTCAAGAACTTGCTCAACAAAGGGTTGGTGGAAGAAATTGGGAGAACCGAAGGCCCCGGAAGGCCAATCTTATACAGCACCTCCCCCGAATTTTTACAACACTTTGGCTTGACCTCCCTGAAAGAACTCCCTCCCCTGAACCTGGAGGAATTGCTCGGAGAGCAAGAGCTGGAGCCAGCGCCAGCGCAGGAAGTAGAGCCTGCCGAAATGGAGACCGAGGACCATGCCTGAAGAACGCCTGCAAAAGATATTGGCCCGGGCCGGTAAAGGCTCCCGCCGCGCCTGTGAAGTGTTCATCGCCGAAGCCCGTGTGACCGTGAACGGCAAGACCGCCGTGCTTGGGACCAAAGCCGACGCCGCTAAAGACCATATCTCCCTGGATGGCAAGTTGATCCCCCGCGCAGAACCCCTGGTGTACATCGCCCTGCACAAGCCCCGCCGGGTGATCTCCGCGGTGGCATCCAGGGATGAACGCCCAACGGTGATTGATCTGGTGGACGTGCCGGAACGAATTTATCCCGTCGGGCGTCTAGACTTCGACAGCGAAGGCTTGATCTTGTTGACCAACGACGGCGAGTTAGCCAACCAACTCACCCATCCCCGTTATGGGCACGAAAAAGAATACCGCGTGCGGGTCGGCAGCAAACCAGACCTGAAACAGCTAGAAATTTTGCGGCGCGGCGTTGTGCTTGAAGATGGCTACCGCACCGCCCCGGCCACGGTGACGGTGGAATCTTCCACCCCCAAAGCCACCTGGCTCCGAATGGTCCTGCGGGAAGGCCGCAAACGCCAAATACGAGAGATGGGCGCCCGCATCGGTCTCTCGGTCTCGCGGATCATCCGCGTCCGCATCGGCGCCTTGGCATTGGGCAGCCTGAAACGCCGCGAATGGCGGCAGCTCACCCCGGGTGAAGTCGTCGCCCTCAAGAGGCAACCCAAACAAAAACGCCGCCGGTCCAAAAGGAAACCTCGCTGATCCCTGTCAGATTGGGTGAGAAATTGCGTTTCCTTAGATGGAGCCAACCTGCGTGAAGCGCGCCTTACAGATAGAAAACTTCTCCCTCCGCGCCCAACCCTTGCGGGATGGGCAAGTTTTCGACGAGTTGTATTCACACACCCACCTGATCGTCTTCCGGTATATCTACGGCCTGCACAATGGCCCCGCCGAAGACGTTGAAGACCTGGCCGCCGAGACCTACTTGCGGGCCTGGAAAGCCCGTTCCCGGTTCCAAGGCGACGAGGGCGCAGCCCTGGGATGGCTGCTGACCATCGCCCGCCGTCCGGTCATAGACGCCCATCGCCGCAAGAAAGTGAGAGGCGTTGACCAGAACATCGAAACCCTGGCCTTGCCTTCGGCCGGTGATAGCCCTGAAGAGCAATCTATCCACCGGGAGCGCCGCCAGACCCTGCGAAAAGTGATGCAATCTCTATCAATGCAACAACGCGAGATACTGACCCTTCGATACAGCCTCGGTTGGCGGGTGAAGGACATCGGCGCCCATCTGGAAATCGCCGAGAACACCATCTCGGTGAACCTCCGTCGTGCGCTCCAACGCATCCGCGACCTTTGGCCGGTTGACTGACCCAAAATACCATGCCCCTTGAAGAACAATCCCCTCCCCCAGCCAACCACCCTCCCGATGAGGACCAGATTGAGGCTTTGCTCGGCAGCCTCACCCCCCGCCCCGGAGAGCGTTTTTACCGGCGCATCGCCAACGCCCCCTGGCGGATTCACTCCCGGAAATGGAACCGAGCCCGCCTATTGTCCGCGGCAGTCATCTCCGCGCTGCTTCTCATCATCAGCTTCTTGACCATGCCCCCTCTCCAGGCCGTCGCCCGCCAAGCCTGGAACTTCTTCCGCCTCGCCGAAACCGACCAGATCGAAATAGCGCTTTTCTCCGCCGACACTGAATTATCCCTCACCCTGGAACAAGCCGCCTCCCTGATTGACTTCCCTCTAAAAACGCCTGCCATCCTGCCTCCTGGCTTCCATTTCCTGGGAGCCAATTACGACCCCGTTGGCCCCTCCATAACCCTTCTATACGTGAGCGCCGAGAGCAAGCTGCTCATCACCCAACGTCCTGTCGGAAGCGTCTACAACCGCATCGGCGTCAGCGCCGAGATCGAGAAGGTTCAGATCGGAGGCCTCACCGGCGAATATGTCAGCGGCGCTTGGAACATCCTGGATGAGGATGCCTCAAAATTGACAACCTCAACGCCGGGCGCAGGCGTTCCATTGAGGGTATACTGGAACCCGGATTCTTCTATCCAAACCCTGCGATGGGAAGAAAATGGCCTGTTGTTTCACCTCATCGCAGCGGGTACAATTACGAAGCCCGAACTTATCGCCATCGCGGAAAGTATGCAATAACAAGGAGTTACGCAGTTCGAATTACAAACACAAAACCTTGCGAAGATTTTTGGAACCCTAGCGTGAATTTTCCTTCAGAATGTAATTGCTAATTGTTGTTTTGACACCAAACAACCTTCGCAAGGTTCAAATGCGTAACTCCTATAATATTCTCAGGAGCGACTATGCTGAAGACTCAAGATAAACCATCCACCTTCTTAGACCGGCCACTGCTATCATCCATCACCATCAACTGGGAGACGGTGATCTTCGTCCTCATCATTCTCCTGGCCTTCGTCACCCGCTTCTACGACCTGGAATCCAGAGTGATG
>CBDUUP010000157.1:0-9572 GCA_965370435.1 uncultured Anaerolineales bacterium
GGGTCACCGACGAGGGCCCCCGGCCATGCCCGGTCTCATGAGGGGAGTGATTTCGGCGGATCTCTTCCACCCCTTTCAGGGGCTGGACCAATTCCTCAGTGTGCTGCTTGAGGGGAGCCAGCAACCGTAATCCCTCGCTGTTGGGGGCTTCCAGGTTCACCGAGACTCGGCTGGCAAGCTGCATGGCTCGCAGCACCTGGTCTCTCTCCACGCCGGGCATGATCTTGAGATGGATATATCCCCGGTAGCCCAATTTATTGCGTAAGATATCGGCGGTGTCGATCAATTTATCCTGGGTGCGCACCCCGCCGCCAATCACCCCCGAACTCAGGAACATGCCTTCCACCAGCCCCGACTTAACAACCTGCATGAAAGTCCGGGCCAACTCCTCTGGCTTGAAGGTGTCCCGCCGCATGCTTCGTCCGGCACGGAAAGGGCAGTAGAAGCAGTTCCGCTCGCAGGCGGAGGTCAGCATGGTTTTCAATATCGGCATCCGCTTGCCGCCCGGCAACGCGACGTGGCTGATGATGAGTTTATCAGGCTTGGTCTCTATCTTGCTTTTGACGCAATCCTGCGCCTCGATCTGTTCGAGGTGCATAAAGGCGGAAAGTTGTTCCAGACGTTGTACAGAATCCATACTCCAATTATAGAACAAATGGTCGGTATGTCAAGTTAATTTGGTTATGATTCAAGGGTAATCGCGGATAACATTTCACTCAGGCAAAGAAACACTGAAACACTGAAAAAACTGAAACACTGAAAAAACTGAATCACTGAAAAATTTTACCGCTGGATTTGTTTGTCCACCTTTTGGTAATTCAAGGCGTATTTTTCCAAGAGCGCCACTAAGAGAATTTCGATGATCAACGGGTGCATTTCAGTTTGGGGTTTAGGTTGGGTGGTGAACCACTCTGCGACTAAAGTCGCGCCAACATTTACAAAGTCGGCCTTCGCCGACTAAAATGGATTTGAGTCCGCCGAAGAGCGGACTTCGTAGTTGTTGGTGCGATTTCAGTCGCTGTATCGCACCAAACTCGCCTCCAAACGGAAATACACTCTAGGCTCAAAAAATCCTTGACGGATAAGAACAAATGTGCTACTATTTGTTCAACTTACCCATTAACTCAGGAGATGAAAAATGTCAAAACATCCTATTGTCCACATTGAATTATCCGCCAATGACCCCGAAGCCGCTGGAAAATTCTATTCCGATGCCTTCGATTGGAAATTTGAAGCCATACCGGAGATGAATTACGTCACCTTCGAAGCTGAGGGCGGCCCCGGCGGCGGCTTCAACCCCACTTCCAGCGAATCGGTCAACCCGGGCGATGTCCTCGTTTATATCCAAACCGATGACATTGAAGCCTCCCTCGCCAAGGTCGAATCCCTGGGGGGCAAAGCCTTGATGCCCAAAACCGAGATCCCCAATACGGGCTGGTTTGGCATCTTTTCTGATCCTACCGGGAACAACGTTGGCCTATACACCCCGTTGAGCGAGTAAACTTTCCATACCTCAGGCGTTCACGCCCTCCCTCCCAATCAAGAGGCCGTGCGTTGATGATATTTCAACGTCACGGTCTCTTGTTTTTTTTTTCATCCTTCCGGTAGTCCCCACAAAATGAGCGTCCCGTCATAAGCCCCGGTTGCGATAAGCCTCCCATCAGGGGAGAAATCAAGCGCCCAAATCCGGTCGTGATGCATTCTGATTTCTTGCAGCCGAGAGCCATCGCTGGCATCCCAAAAGATGAGCGCATTATCGTCGCTGGCTGAAACCAACATCGATCCATCAGGGGAAAAGGCGATGTCAAGGGCCACCATTTTTTCTTCCATGCTCACCAGCAAGGCTCCGTCGCTTACCTGCCATATTTGAATGGGAGCGAGAGGGAGCAATGTGTCTGCGCTGGAGCTCCAGGAGGCGGTGGCGATGGCGCTGCTATCTGGGGAGAAGGCGATTTTGTTTACCGAAGAAGCGGACAATTGATTCAAGTGCAATTCCCCATCCGCCACCCGCCAGATGCGGAAGGTAGTTTCACCCGAAGCTGCCGCAACGTAGGTTCCATCAGGAGAGAAGGCGACATGGCGGACCTGAAGGATAGACTCATCTAATCGATGTAGGATAGAGCCGTCGCTTATTTGCCAAATTATGACGGTGCGATCTTCACTACCCGAGGCTAATAACGTGCCATCTGGGGAGAAGTCCACGCTATTTACAAAGCCATCATGTCCCTGGAGGATGCGCAGGGGGATGCCTTGATCTAAGTCCCACAGAATAATTGATTTATCCCATGAGCCGGAAGCCAGCATGGCGCCATCCGGGGAGAAGGCCACGCTGGTGACGTTGCCGGAGTGTCCACTTAGATTTTGCAGCCAGGTTCCATCGGCAGTGTTCCAGAGGGAGATGTTGGTGTCTCTGGGCGTCACCGCCAGGGTTGAACTGTCCGGCGAGAAGGCCAGATCGGCGATTAAATCATCTTGCACTTCCAGAATGAATAGAGGGCCGATGTCCTGAAGATTGTCCAGTGTGATGAGATCAATTGGAAATTCAGTCTCTTGGCCGGAGAGAGTTTCGGTGGCGGATACTGTCAATGTCGCTTCTGGGGCTGCGGTAGAGGTTGAATCTATAATAAAAGTTGGTGTTTGGGTTGGGGAGGTTATGGATGGGTCATCAGTTGCTGGGGGAGCAGTCTCAGATGTGGTGGGCATATTACAGGATGAGGCTAGAAAGCCCAGGAAAATAATCAAGAGGGCGAACTTGAGGAACGGATCTTTTTTCACAGTCATAACCTCCAGTGGGTTACCATTCTTCTATAAACTCTGCCAGTACAACGCCGATGTTGTCTTCGCCCCCGCGGACGTTGGCGGCGTCAATAAAATCCTGCACTGCGGTTTCGATGGGATTGTCTGGGCGGAGGATATAGGTCAGAGCTTCCTGATCGCGCACCATCTCCCAAAGGCCATCGCTGCACAGCAAGATGAGGTCGCTGGATTGCAGGGTAATAGATTGCACGTCAACCTCAATGCCCGGTTTATTCCCCAAAGCGCGGGTGATGATGCTGCGCCGAGGGTGGTCGTAGATTTCTTCGGGTTCAATGCTGCCCTGGTTGACCAATTCACCCACAAAGGAATGATCTTGGGTGAGTTGATCGAGTTTGCCATTGCGGAATAGATAGGTGCGGCTGTCTCCCACGTTGGCGATGGCGGCCAGGTTTCCTGAGATCAGCGCGGCGGTTACGGTGGTGATGAGGTTTCCGGCGTCTTCTCTATTCTCCTGGGCGTATTCATTGATGGCGGCATTTGCGCCCTGGACGGCAAGCATGAGTCTTTTTTCTAGATCGGACGGCGAGGGAGGTTCCTCGCTTTGGCCATCCAGATACGGCTTGAGTTTCTGGAAAATGGTCTCCACGGCCAGTTGGCTGGCGACTTCTCCAGCTTTGTGGCCGCCAACCCCATCGGCCACAATCAATAATCCTTTCGTGCCGCCCTCCTCAGTGTGCTGCACGTAGGCGAATACAGTATCCTCGTTGTTTTGATATATTTGGCCCGGATGAGTTCCGGTAGTGGTGCGTAATTTGTAGGTCATTGTGGAAGAGTGTTGAGATCGCTAGGCAGCCTCATGCGCAAATTCGATTAGGTGAAAATATATTGAAGTTTATCACCCTCTCAGGAACTTGGATATGACTTTGCCTATGCTATTTTTTGGTTTTTGACCCTGAATTTCGCCGGTCTGGCCGTTCACTACCAGGTCGTACCGGCGGTCATCATCGGCCAATTCGTAGTGAGTTAACCATGCGGGGAGCAGAATCAATTTGAAAGCGATTATGGTTAAACTGCTTGACACCAGAGTGAGGTCTTTCACCCGCTGGAAGATTCGGCTGGTGATCTGTTGGCTGGCGAGGTCAAGACATTTTACCCGGGCCTCCAACGCGGCATCGGACATCTTTATATCATAGGTGGTCGCGGGCCAATCGGCCAGGTACTGTGGGTCGTAGGGTTTAAGCTCCTCCAAATTATATATCTCGTCCGCCAGCAGCTTGGAAGGCAAGGAATTTGAGGCTGGAACGAGCAGGTCGTTGGTGAGGGTGAAGTGCATATCCTTGACCAGTTCCCAATCTTCCCCATCGTGCTGGTAAGCGTGCCAGGGAATTTCTCCGCTCAAGTCAAACGACCAGGCCGGGAAGTAAAATCCATGCACCGGAGAGGCTTTTACGTTCTCCAGCAGATCCTGCTCCTTGAGCCAGGCAGCCATCGCTAGTTGAGCCTCTTTTTTTGTCACCGTCAAGGGAATGATGGCCTCGGGTGGGATGAGTTCTCGGGTTTCGATTTGCTTGATGGCATACACTGCATCGCAGTATGGGCAAGAGAGCGAGATAGTTTCTGGAGATAATACGAAAACGGTCCCGCAGGCCTGGCAATCGTAGGCGTTCATCGTCACCGGATGGGAGTGGCCTTGGGCGGTCGCCATGGCGGCGATGAAGTCTTGTTCATCCACGCTGCCATCGCCACCCTGCTGGGCGTGGGAGGCGCAATATTCGCAGACCAGGCTTCTGCCGTCCGGGGAATAGCTCATCCGTCCGCCGCATTGGGGACATACGAACCGGTCCGCGTCCGCCGGAGAGGGGGTATCGGCGGCGGAAACCTGGTGTTGGTCGGGGTTGATGATGTCATCGGGGTCAAGCCGTCCATCCAGGATAGCGAGACTTCGCCTGGCTCGATGATGGCTGGGGTCATGTATGATGGCGTTTTCAAGGAGATCGCGCTTTTCAACCGGGTCGTCAGAGACTTCGCTCAACCAATACCAGGCATCCACCCGCTGGGAGGTTGAGGAATCGGTGCGCAAGACCCATTCCAGGTAAAAACGGGCCTGGTCAACGTCTCTGGCTTTGGCGGCGGCCAGGCCGCGGACTAGTAGATCGCGGGCGCTATCAGACATGGAGTGATCACTTTAACGCTGAATGGATAAAATTATATCCTGATTCGCAAGATGGACGGTTTATAGACAGCAATCAAATTTGATAGGTATAAAAAAATTACTCTGATGGATGGGGGATATTAGTCACTCCCCGCATTCAGAGTCACGAGACATATTTACGGAACAGGCGCTCGCTGGTTTAAGCCGCTATTCCCAATTTGACGGCCAATTCCGCATCCGAGGGTTCTACCAGGATTGACCCATCTGGGAAAACGATGGTGGGCACAATGCGGATTCCGTTATTTAATTTCTTCACGATGGACAATCCCTCCTTGTCGTCATCCACGTCAATCACGGTGTATTCAATCTGGTTGGCGTCAAAGAATCTCTTCGCTTGTTTACAGTCTTTGCACCACGAAGTGCTGTACATGAGGATGGTTTGGCTTTGTTCCATGTGGGTGTCCTGTAGTGGCATATATTAGCCCATTGAGTTATGGGCTTGCGGCGTAAGTATACTGTTCAATAAAGCGGGATGTCAACTGGTGACTCAGCGACTGAAGTCGCCCGAACATTTACGAAGTCCGCCCTACGGCGGACTGAAAAGCTGGGTTTCGGAGCACAGAACCTATTTTGATTGCATCCTTTCATCAACATTTAGCTTACATGGTCCTAACTCAAAAGTTGGTCAACCGCGGCGGTGAGTTCTCTCAGGGTCCCAACCTTGAGAACCTCGTCGCACAGCGGTTCGTATTGCAGCATGTCGCTGTCCCCGGTACCCCATTGGCCGCGCGGTTCAGGGTTGAGCCATAAGGTGCGGTTGGACCGGCGAGCGATGGTGCGGAAGATGTCCAGCCGGGGGTTGTTGTAATTGTTGCGCCCATCTCCGACCATGATGAAGGTCGTGCGGCTGTCAATGGTATCCATGTAGTCCTGGTCGAAGTTCCCCAGGCTGTTGCCCAGGTCGGTGCTGTAGTATCCCGACGGCATCCGCTGCATCACGCTTGAGACCGCTTCTTTAGCCTGTTTTCCCATGAAATCCGGGGAGATGAACTCCAGATGGTCAATGAAGGCGAAGGCGTGGGTTTTGCTGACCTGGTCTTGCATGGCGTGGAGCAGACTCAGCATCAACTCGGAGCAATGCCTCATGGAAGTGCTGATGTCGCAGATCACCACCAGCTTGGGTTTGAGGCGGCGGCTGCGGTGCTTGATGTGGAAAGGCACGCTGCCGTGTTTGAGGTTGGCGCGGATGGTGGCTTTGGCGTCGAGTTGGCCGCTCTTGGCGCGCTTCTGGCGCAAGGCCACCCGGCTGCGAAGGATGGTCGCCAGACGTTGGACTTCCTTGCGCAGCTTGTCCATGTCCTTGTCGGAGAGAGCGCCAAATGGACGGTTGAGCAGGTTTTCAATGTCATTATCGGGCCGCTGTACGCTCATATTCTCGGCGATCTGCTGTCCGGCGTATTGGCGAAGCTGCTCTTCGAGCGAGCGTTGGTTGGCTTGAAGAATGCCGCGCATCTGTTCGGTGCGCTGTGGATCCATCCCCAACTGCGCCAGGAGTTGGAGCATATCCTCCAGGGCCTGGCGAACTTTTTGAAAACCCAGCGCTTGCTGCATGCGACGGGCCATCCACTCCCGGTAGCGCAAGTCATCCGCGTGGCGCACACCGGTCAACTGCCCGATCTGGTCTAGCTCTTCCTGGGTGAATTGCTCTCCCCGGATGAGACGCTCCAGCATTTCCCGCAGAGTTTCATTGAAGTTTTGCAGCGCTTGCGCGAGCATGTCCGCTTCTTCGGGCGTCATGTCTTGTTCAATGTTCATCATCGGCGGCGCGTTGCTGGTGTCGAAAAAGAGAGGGAAGAGTTCGTCAAAGGAGGGCAAATTGCGGACATCCTTGACCAGCGTCGCCCGCAGGGTCAGGCGGAAGGTCTCCCGATCCTGGATACCCAATTGGTCAACCGCCTTGAATGCGTCTTCAGTTTCCGCCAGGCTGACGCGCACACCGCTGCTCCGCAGCGAAGATATAAATTGCAGTATTCGTTCTTCCATAGTCAGGTTACCTGTTCAGCCTAATACCTAATTACCTGATTACCTATTTTAACCAATCCCTAATTCTGCCACCGAATCCTTCCGGGGTCATCGTCCCGCAAATGATCCTCGCCGGTCAACCGGTAGAGCTGTCGTTTCACTCGCTGGAGGTCGCTCTCGTGTTTGAGAAGCACGCTCAAGGTGGTTTCCAGGGTTGCGGCGTCGAGGTTTTGGGCGTTGAGGGTGACCAGAGCTTTGGCCCAGTCCAGGGTTTCGCTGATGCTGGGCGCTTTCCGGAGGTCCATACCCCGCAAGCGCTGCACCAGTTCGACGGCCTGCTTCGCCAATTTGGGCGCAAGTTCGGGGATTTTCAACCGCACGACGGCCAGTTCTTGTTCTACGTTGGGGTAGTCTATGTAGAGGTACAAGCACCGCCTTTTGAGCGCTTCGCTCAATTCGCGGGTGTTGTTGCTGGTGAGCACAACGATGGGATGATGGATGGCGACCAAAGTTCCTATTTCTGGAACACTGATCTGGAAATCGCTGAGCACCTCCAGGAGGAAGGCTTCGAATTCCGCATCCGCCCGGTCAATCTCGTCAATCAGCAGCACGGTTGGTTGTTCGCTGAGGATGGCCCGCAGCAAGGGGCGCTGAAGCAAGAACCGCATGGAGAAAAATACATCCTCCTCTTCTGCCAGGCGGTCGGCGGCTTCGGTCAAGTTGCTGGTTCCGCTCAAGGTATCCTGAAGTTTGTCTCGCAGCAATTGGGTGTAAAGAAGCTGCTTGGCGTACTCCCACTCGTAGAGAGCCTTGGTTTCATCCAACCCTTCATAACATTGCAATCGGATCAATTCGCGGCCCGTGGCTCCAGAGATGGCTTTTGCCAACTCGGTTTTACCGACTCCGGCTGGGCCTTCGACCAACAAAGGTTTGCCCAACTCCTGGCTGAGATAGGTTATGGTGGCGATCTCGTCGCTGGCAATATAACGCTGGCTTTCCAGGCCGCTTTTGACTTCGCTGACCGATTGGTAGGATTGATTCTTTGACATTCAGGTCTCCGAGAAATGGCGAAATTGGGTTGAAGTACTAGAGTATACCCTATCCAACTCAATCGGGGATGACTCAGTTTGATTGAAGAGGTTTACCATTTCTCCATATGGACTACGTCATCAAAGGGGCGGCGGCCCTCTTTCCGTGGAGGCCGCGGCGGGTCGTCAGAGGGGAGGGGGTAGCCGAACGATAGAGCTACCCGGATGTGAAGATCGTCGGGAAAGCCGAGAAGTTGGCGTGCTCTGTCCGGTTCGTATATGGTCGCCGGGCAGGAGCCAACCCCAAATTCCCAGGCGGCCAACTGCATACAGGCGGCGGCTTGCCCGGCGTCGAACATCACGCTGAAGCGTTCTTCTATTGGCGGGGTGAGGATGGCGACCCCCAGAGCAGCCCCTGCCATGTGTCCGGCAAAGTGACCTAATTCGGAGAGCGCCTTGAGGGTGGCCTTATCTTGAACAGCGATAAAGTGCCAGGGCTGCATGTTCTTGGCGGATTGGGCTTGCCGTCCGGCGTTGAGGATGGCTTGCACTACATCTTCCGGCAAGGATTTATCCTGAAACTCGCGCACCGCCCGTTTGGTTCGAATCGCATTGACAACATTCATAAACACCTCTACTTTATGACGGATTTCGCCATCGCTTCAAAGCTGTCCAGATCATCCAGGTCGAGCCATTGCAGCATCACCCGCTGCAATCCAGCCTCTTCCAATTTTCCAAGCTGCTCAACGATCTGCGCGCCAGTCCCGACTACCATACCGCGCTGGCGCAATTGGTCGGGGGTGCGTTTGCCACTGGTGCGCGCTTCGACTTTCTGGGCGACTTCCTGGTCGGTTTTACCAAATATACATCCGGTCATCATCGAGCGGCGAACCTCGGAGGGCTGGCGTCCGTCAGCTTCTAATAGCTCGTCAAGACGGGTATTAAGTTCGGCGAATTTCTCTGGCGGGATGAATACGGCGTTCCATTCGGTCGCATACTTCGCCACCAGGGGCAGGGTGCGTTTGGGGCCATTGCCGCCTATCAGGATGGGCGGCCCGCCGGGACGCTGCGGACGGGGAAGCAAGATGGCTTCTTGCAGATTGTAATAATCGCCGCTGAAATCAACCGGATCGTCGCTGTTGAGCAACTGGGTGATGACCTCCAGGCCTTCTTCGAAACGGTCGAAGCGGTTGGGGATGTCGAGGAGGTCCCAGCCAAAGTTGGTGTGCTCGCGCTCCTGCCAACCCGCGCCTAGGCCGAGAATCAAGCGGCCATTGGAGAGATCGTCCACCGCGGAGGCCATCCGGGCCGTGAAGGTCGGATCTCGGAAAGAGACCGGCGAAACCATGGGGCCGAATTCGATCCGCTTCGTATGGCTCGCCAACCAGGTCAGCGAGACCCAAAGCTCCAGCGAGTCTTTATCCGGGGGTTGGGCGTTGGTGTAATGGTCTGAGCGGTAAAGGCCGACGAATCCCAAATCTTCAGCCGCCGCCGCGAATCGCTGCCAGTGCGGCCAGGTGAGTCCATTTTGTCCTTCGAGCATAAGGGCGATTTCTAGCATTGTTTTCTCCTATCCAGCAGTATTATGCGCATAGCCACAAGGTGTTTGCTGT
>CBDUUP010000158.1:0-9478 GCA_965370435.1 uncultured Anaerolineales bacterium
CAGGCATTGCCAGTGTTGATATAATCGGTTCTTCCGAATTAATTGGAACCGATGAAAATATTAGCGAGACGAAAACCCAATTAAGAAACCTAATGATCTCTCTTTTTGACGATTATTGCGTTGCATTACTAGATTGGCGTGGCGATGGAGGACTACTGATATTCGATCGATCAGAGGGACTAGATGACCTTGTACTTATTTGCAGCAAACTCGCAAGTCTTCTTCCGTTCTTTAATGCTTCACGGGGACGATATAACTTTCTCTCTAATGATTTCATCCATCTTCGGATAGTATGCCATGCGGGGAAGATTACGAACACAGGAGATCCTGAAACATTAACTGCTAATGTTATTAACCATTTAGCAAAACAAGAAAAAGAGATTGGTGTAATAGATCATGTTGTTGTTACAGAGGAAGTGTATCGCGATCTATCTGATGATCTAATTTCTCGTCTTACACCCTCGCCTACTCCAAATGAAAAATTGGGCACTTATTATATATTAGATGAAAATAAAGGTTTAGCATCAATCGAATTAAACAAACACACATCAGAAAATATTCGCGCCTGGATAGCTACCTCAGTAAAACAAAAAAGGTATGATGAGTTATATATATTTTCATACACCAACGAAACTCTTTATGATTATCTAGGATCTTCTTTGCCAGGAGTAAAAATAAAAGTATTAGCTCGAAGCTGGATGGCGGAAGCAAAACAAGAAAATTATTACAACGAAAAATATAACAAGGCCTATGCAGATAAACCAAAAACCGGCGAACTTCATCGTCCTTGGTTAAAATCTAAGAATATTAGGTCTATGAGTGAAATGCTCATAGATCATGAAGCCAGTGATCCCTTTAAAAATGACATGCATATACGTTTCTATGATTCTCCACCTTTATTCAAGGGAGCAATTCTAAGAAACTCAGAGACAGGAAGCTGTGCAGCACATATTGGCTTCTACGCATGGAGAGAATTCCGCCAAGAAGGAGGAACTCCATACGTGGGAGAACATTGGTCTGGTGTTTGGCTTACGGATGATGACGGACCTCAAAAAATATTTTTAGACTATATTTTGAGTCGTTTTTGCGAATTATGGGTGAATGGGCATGAGTATGATGCATTAAAAAGATTAGATGAAGAATTTGAGGCTAACAAACTGCAAAAGAATTGCTTAGAAAAAATTTGGCAAATTGATGAAAAACCATATTTAATAGTTGTGCCAGGACGGGAAACTCCTAATCGCCCATTTACACAAGTCGCTACGGAAGATTTAATGGCACTTAGGGCAATTGAAGCCATATTGCTCAAGGAAAAAGTCGAAGTGAAAATCGAGGTTTTAATGGACGACCAGGAATCTGCTATCAACACATGGGAAGGACACATCATATTTATCTGTCATCGAACTTTAAATGACGAGTTATATGAGCATCTTTACAAACAAGGGTTTCCGTATATTTTCAAAGCTCAAGAGGGAGAATATCCAAAAATCACACACAAAGATCACGACCAAACTTTTAGTTCACCCATGGATCGTGACCCTCCAGAAAAATGGGATTATTGTGTGATTGGAAAATGTGACCTACCTACAACAGATGCTAAAATGTTTTTCATAGCAGGCCTCCATGCTATGGGAACGTGGGGTGGAGGAGATTTTCTTTCTGATATTGAAAAACTCGTAGAACTATTTAATAAAGTTGGAGATAACAATTTTGCTACGCTAATTCAATGTGATTTTGAAGTCCCAAGGCGTATAGTAAATACTACAATCGTCATGAGTCCAGAGACTTATTGATATTTTTTTATACTTTATATCCATTACCACAATAAATACTTTCCTCATTTCCTCTTAATTCTATTTAATATAATGTAAGTTTTTTTGGATAGCAAGTGCTTCCATATCTTCCCTGACATGGGGTAAAATCAATAGCAACAACCATCAATTCCATGGAGGATTTTTCCCATGAGCGAGCAATTTGATTTTGGCGGCGAGATTGTCTGGCGGCCTACGGCTGATTACGTCGAAAATGCCAACCTCACCCGCTTCATGCGGCAGCACGACATCGGGGACTTCGATGAACTGATGCGCCGCTCCACCGAGGAGACAGCCTGGTTCACGGAGGCGGTCCTGGAGTTCCTTGACATCCGATTCTACGAACCTTACACACAAGTCGTAGACCTCTCGAAGGGGATTGCCTGGCCGAAGTGGTGCGTGGGCGGGAAGATGAATATCGTCCATAATTGCGTGGATAAGTATATGGGCACGCCAACCGAAGGCCAGACCGCCTTCATCTGGGAGGGTGAAGAAGAGGAGAGCCGAACGGTCACTTATGGCGAGTTATACCGCCAGGTCAACCAGTGCGCGAATGCTTTGCGGTCACTGGGGCTGGGCAAGGGCGACGCGGTCGGTATCTACATGCCGATGACGCCGGAGATCGTCGTCGCGCTGCTGGCTATCGCCAAGATCGGCGGGATCATCTTGCCGTTGTTCTCCGGGTATGGGGTCAGCGCGGTGGTCAACCGACTCACGGATGCGGATGCCAAGGCTCTCTTCACCGCGGATGGATTCTACCGGCGGGGCAGGCCGGTGGAGATGAAGCCCACAGCGGACGAAGCGGTGAGCCAGGTTCCCACGCTGGAACACGTCATCGTCTTGAACCGGGCCGATCTGGCAATTCCGATGGAGCCGGGGAGGGACCATTGGTGGCACGACCTGGTTGACGAGCAATCCGAAGAGGCGGAGACGGAGGTCACCGAGGCTGAAGATGTCCTGATGGTGATCTACACCTCCGGCACCACGGGGAGGCCCAAGGGCGCGGTACACACTCATTGCGGCTTCCCGGTCAAGAGCGCACAGGATATGGCCCTGGGCACCGACGTGAAACCTGGACAGATGATCTACTGGATGACCGACATGGGCTGGATGATGGGGCCCTGGCTGGTCTTTGGCGCGCTGCTACTGGGCAGCGCTTTCTTTATTTACGATGGCGCGCCCGATTTCCCCGGCCCCGACCGATTGTGGGCGATGGTGGAGAGACACGGAATCACCACTCTGGGCGTCTCCCCGACGCTGATCCGCTCCCTGGTGCAGCATGGCGAAGAACCCTTCCGCAAACACGACCTCTCCTCGCTGCGGTATTTCGCCTCCACCGGGGAACCTTGGAACCCCGGCCCCTGGATGTGGCTCTATGAAACGGTTGGCGGCGGAAAACTTCCCATCATCAATTACTCCGGCGGGACGGAGATTTCCGGCGGCATTGTGATGGGCAACCCCTTGCTGCCCCTCAAGGCCTGCGCTTTCTCTGGGCCGACCCCCGGCATCGCGGCGGACGTATACGACGAGGAGGGCAACTCGGTGACTGATGAGGTGGGGGAGTTGGTGATCAAATCTCCCTGGATAGGGATGACGCGGGGATTCTGGAAAGACCCCCAACGGTACGAAGAGGTTTACTGGTCGCGCTGGCCGGAGGTTTGGGTCCACGGCGACTGGGCAGCGAAGGATTCGGATGGCCTCTGGTACATCCTGGGGCGCTCAGACGATACTATCAAGATAGCTGGAAAGCGCCTCGGCCCGGCGGAGGTTGAGTCTATCGTCGTCCACCACGAAGCCATCCTGGAGGCCGCCGCTATCGGCGTCCCTCACGAGATCAAGGGCAGCGAACTGGTCCTCTTCTGCGTGACCGCGCCCGGCCACACGGCCAGCGACGAACTTGCCCGTGAATTAATATCCCTGGTCATTGAGGAGATGGGCAAACCGCTGGCCCCCAAAGAAATCTATTTTGTCAACGACCTGCCCAAGACCCGCAACGCCAAGGTGATGCGGCGGATGGTGCGCTCGGCCTTTCTGGGGCAAGACCCGGGCGATACTTCCTCCCTGGTCAATCCCGAAGCCGTCGAAGAGATCGCGAAATCGTTTAAACGTTAACACGTTTTAACGTTGAACATTCTAACGGAGTTAAAATGCCTGATTGGTGTCCCAAATGCGGCGCGATGCTGGCCGAAGGAACGGAGAGCTGCACCCGGTGCGGGGCCAAACTCGGCCCGCAAGACGAGGCCGCGCTTGACCGCTCGGCGATATTCTCTATCAGCCTGTATACGATTGGCATTTTGCTCATCCCCATCGTCATTGTCGTGTTAGTTGGCGTGTTATGTGTTTTCATCGGCCGCTAATCAAACTCATGAATATCCAAAAATATATTTTCGATTTTTCCCGGAGGGAAGAAACCCTATGAATTTTGGTCTAAACGAAGAACAACGCATGTGGCAAGATGCGGTCCACGATTTTGTGGAGAAGGAGGTCAAATCCAGAGTGCGGCATGTGGATGAGACCGGTGAATTCAATTGGGAGGCGGTAAACAAGATGAGGATGTTGGGATTGCGGGGGCTTAACGTGCCGGAGGAGTACGGCGGGGCCGGGGTGGACGCGATCAGCGCGGCAATAGCTGTCGAGGAGTTAGGTTGGGGGGACGGCGGCACGGCGCTATCTATCGCCGCGCATAACAGCCTGGGCTGCTGGCCGGTGGCGGCTTTTGGAAGCGATGAATTGAAAAAACGGTTCCTGCCGGGCGTCACCAGCGGAGAGGGCAAGCTGGCCGCTCTCGCCTTGACCGAGCCTGGGGCGGGATCAGACTTGAAAGGCGGGATCACCACCCGCGCGGTTATAGATGGAGATGAATGGGTACTCAATGGCGCTAAAATGTGGGTCACCAATGCCAGCGTCGCCGATTTCATCGTCACATTGGCGCGCACCGACCCAGCGGGAGGGTCAAAGTCCTTGAGCCAGATCGTCGTGCCCACCAACTCGGAAGGGCTGCACATCGGCCCGGCAGAGAAAAAATTGGGGCTGGGCGGGTCGCCTACCCACGCGGTCACCTATGAAGACGTGCGCGTGCCTTTTGATAATCTGGTTGGGGAGGAGGGGCGAGGTTTGCAGCAAACCTTGGCGACGCTGGACGGCGGGCGCATCGGTATCGGAGCGCTGTCGGTGGGATTGGCGCAAGCTGCATTTGAGGAGGCCATCCGATACTCGAAGGAACGCGAGACATTTGGCGTGCCTATTGCCAGCCACCAGGCTATCCAATTTATGCTGGCCGACGCGGCCACCGAGATACACGCGGCCCGGATGATGGTCTATCAGGCCGCCTGGCTCAAAGAGGAGGGACGCCCTTTCAGCAAAGAGGCGGCGATGGCCAAGCTTTTCGCCAGCGAGATGAGCGAACGGGTCTGCCGGAACGCTATCCAGATCCACGGCGGCTACGGCTACAGCCGTGAATACCCCGTCGAGCGAATCTACCGGGACACCCGGCTCATGACCCTGGGTGAAGGAACCAGTGAGATCCAACGTTTAGTGATCTCCCGCCTGGTGTTGCAATCAGCTTAATCCATTTTCTTCCAATTGAAGCATTCAATAATAAAAACCCAACACCGAGGTTGAATCGGCGTTGGGTTTTCTGTTTTGAAACGAGGGCAGTTTATTCTTGTTTGTCTATATATCCTTTGTAGACATAATAGACAACGACGCTCAATACCACGGTGACGAGCACAATGATCCAGTAATTGAGTTGGCCAAATATGTCTAAGGCGCTGGCGCCTGCAGCTCTGGTAATAAAATAAGCATAAACCGTAACTGCCATAATAACGATCAGATTCGTACCAAATAGCCAGAATCGCATCAGATTGAGCTGTTTTTCTTTGTCGTCCATGTCGGTATTCTCCTCAAGAGGTAGTGGATACAGTGATTGGATTTTAGCATAATGAATAATTAGATGCAATTGGTTTTCTATACGAAATTGTAAGTTTGCAGTATCGAAATGGGATAGAAATTCAATATGAAAAGCTATCCTATGCTAATAAATATCGACTTATTCAATAGTACGATGCCCCGCTTCAGACTCTGGGTCTTCGCGGAGCAACTGCACTGCGTGAGGGAGAACGGGCAGCAAGACGGCCAGATTTTCCAAGGCCGCTTTGGGGCTGCCAGGCAGGTTGATAATGAGGGTTCGACCACGGATACCCGCTGCGGCTCTGGAGAGGGAGGCGTGGGGGGTGATCTTTAGACTTGCGGCGCGCATTGCTTCTGCCAGGCCGGGAGCCATCCTCTCTATAATGGCCTGGGTTGCTTCGGGAGTCACATCCCGGGGGGCGAATCCGGTTCCGCCGGTGGTGAGCAGAATGTCTAATGCGCCAGAATCAGCCCAGGCAGAAAGCTCATCTCGGAGGGTAAGCAAATCATCGGGGAGTATGGCGGTTCGAACGACCTCCCAACCTTCAGCCTCAACTGCCTCAACTAGCGCGGGGCCGGAGAGGTCGGGGCGCTCTCCACGGGAGGAGCGGTCGGATACGGTGAGGATGCCAAAGCGGATGGACATGGGGGGATTCAGTTGTCAGTAGGCAGTTGTCAGTGGGCAGTGAACAGTGGGAAATAATTATTGACTCAGTTGAGGTTTTTGGCGAGGGCGAGGAGGTCAAGAGTTTCCCAGCCGCGTTGTTGATAAAATTGGAGGGCGGGGTTGTCTGGGGTCATAAGGAGGTAATAGCGGAGGCAGCCTTTCTGGCGAAGGCGGGTTTCTAATTCGTCAACCAGGGCGGCCGCCACTCCTTGGCGTCGATTCGAATCGGACACGGCCAGGTGATACATCATCCCTCGCCGCCCGTCGAAACCACCCAGCACAACTCCGATGACTTGCCCTTCCCGCTCTGCGAGGAGGAACAAATCGGGGTCGCGTTGAATTTTTTTCTCGATCTCCTGAATTTCATCAGAGAGGCGGAGATGAATTCCAGTTCCGGCATTGGCCCACAAATCGTAGGCCGCGGGGTAATCCTCCGGGAAGCGGAATTCTCGAATAGTCAGCGAGTTCTCAATCGTCATCAGCCCCAACGACCTGCCGCCACATGCCGTGAATGCCGTCATCGGTGACGCCGAAATAAAAGCGATTCCCATCCGGGGCGCGCTGCACCAGGTCGTAGCGATAGCTCTTGGCTTGCTTGTACTTTCGCAGTAAACCGCCATCTCCTAGCCATTCAATCTCTGCTTTGGCGAGGTCTTTGGGCAGCTTGGCATGGCGGGTAATAGCGTAATGCCACAATCGGCGAGCCGATTTCTCGGTGACATTCTTTACCATATTCCCGTTGCGCAGGTCTCGGACGGTGTAGTAATCTACACCGGAGCGTTTGTTCACCGAGACGACTTCTACGCCGGTGCGGGGCGGGTTGGCGGCCTCTTTGACATCTTCTTCGGCGCCTGCTTTTGCCATAACGGTTGGGTCTGGAACGACGGAGGCCATCAAGGGCTGAGGGGAAGGGCTGGCTGGCTCGGTGCGGCCTCGCCGCACCAGACCGACAATCTCATCCCGGACCGCTAATCCGGTTTCGGCTTCTGAGCGTATGTATATTTTGTTGTCGTCAACGGCGTAAGGCGGATCTTCTCCCCGAGGCACCAGGATGCGGACCACTTTCTTTCCTCCAGAAGTATGGGTGTCCAAAGTGACGGTTAGCGGCGGGCTGATCCGGCTGGTGACCTCTTTCTCAAGCTGGGTAATGGCCTGGGTGGGGTTATTGACCCCGGCGGCCGGTTTGGTTGCCTCACCGCTCAAGCCAATGTAAAGTGTTCCGCCGTTGGTGTTGGAGAACGCGCAAACATCAGCGATGACGGCATATAAGTTGCCGCCGCGCACGGTCATGCTTTCATGAAAATCTTGAATGATGTTTCCGCCTTCCTCGCGGGCGAGGCGGATAAAATCGTAATCCGGCTCGGCTTTCTTGCGCAAGGGGCGCGTGCGAGCAAAGTCATTGCTGCGGAAAAGTTCTATCAAAGCCTCAAAAGTGATTTCCCGGAGTTGGACTTCAGTGGCCCGATCTCCCACCCCGAAATTCTTTTTCCTTTTCGGATCGGCGGTCAGCCGGTGGGAGTCAGAACCTTGAATACAGTGCATGCGGCGAGGATATTCGGGTTTTGTGCCGTTGAAGAAGCGGGCGGTGGTATGGCGTCCACGCCCCTCCAGGTCGGTGACCTCCAGGGCATGCAGGTTCGAATCTTGGGTGTAGGCGATCTTGGTCTGGCCGCCGAAGCGAAAGCCCCGCATGGCGACGCCGTTGCTGGAATTGGCATGGGCGGCGATCACCAACCCTCCGGCCTGGTTAATCAAGCGATAAGCAGTCAATACGTCTGCGCTGGCGCCCACTGTGACTGAGCCATCGTCGAGTTGGTCGGTGGGGACGTTTAGATCTAGCAGCAGATGCTCTATCTCACGAACCGGTTTATCGGGCGGGAAAATACCCAGGATATGGAAGCCAAAAGTCGCGCTGAACTCTATCCCTGGAAGGATCAGGATTTTCTTGGTCAAGCGGCGATATTCACTCAGGCTGGCCTTTTCTTCTGGAAGCAGGCGTTTCAGTTCTTCAAGCAGTTCAAGCTGCTTTATTTCTTCCTGCATTTGCCGGTATCCGGCAACCGTATTGTGGTCGGTGAAGGAGATAATATCCATACCGCGTGCATCCGCCCGCCGCAAGATGTCCAGATAGCTAACATTTTGTTCCTGAAAATCACTGGAGGCAGGTGTGTGTATGTGGAAATCCATCGTGTACCACTGCATGGGCGCACGGTTTCGTTTTCTAGCCAAGTTTCACTCTCTTATTTATAATAAATGAATGAGTATCCGGGTAACTGAAATTGATTCGTTTGAGCTTAGGGGCTATTTGCCCTTGGTATTCAAACGCCTATTCGCAAATGGTCAAACACTACCCTAACAATCACTCATTTATCTGTTGGTTGATAATATTAATTAATTCGTCGGGCATATAGGGCTTGAGGACAAAAGCATCAGCGCCAACTTCTTTGCAGCGATGGCTGAAGTCCAATCCAGACGACATGACGATTTTGATATTTTCGAGAGGCGGGTTTTGCTTTATATCCGCAAGCACATCAAAGCCGCTCAACTCGTTTTCCAGGTGAACGTCTAACAAGATCAAGACCGGCATCTCCCGGCTAATATCTTGAATAATTGACTGGGGTTCACCCATTCGGACGACCTCAAAACCCTCGATTTGCAGCAATGTGGTTAGCAGATCGAGCATGGAGGGATCGTCTTCAATGATCATAACTTTATGCATATTATGATTTTCCTGATTTCTTTTTAGATTTGGATTTGGCCTTGGGTTTGGAGGCGCTTTTTGCGGTCTTCTTGGCCCGGGAAGTGCGCTTGCGGGGCGGGGATTCCAATGCGCCAGCGAGAACTTCATCCATAGTATTTACGAAGGTGAATTCAATGTCCTCCAACACCTCCTGGGGCAGGTCTTCGAGGTCAATTTCGTTGCGCCGGGGTAAAATAACCTTCTTCAATCCAGCCCGGTGGGCGGCCAACATTTTTTCCTTGATCCCGCCAACCGGCAACACTTGCCCGCGCAGGGTGATCTCGCCGGTCATGCCCACGTCGGAGGAGACAGGCCTACCGGAAACCAATGAAACTAGGGCGGTCACCATCG
>CBDUUP010000159.1:0-9451 GCA_965370435.1 uncultured Anaerolineales bacterium
CGTGGCGGTGGGCGGGGGCGGGGGGGTAGGGGTGGGGGGGATGTAGCAGAGGCCGGGTTCGTTGCCCAGGGGGGTGAAGCCATAGGACCAGCGGCAGGTGTTATCCACGGAGGCCAGGGCTTTGAGCGGGTAATCGGCGCTGTTGGCGACCGGCGAACCGGCCTCGGCCAGGGTGAAGTGGTCGTTGTAGTCCATCCAGCCGGGCTGGCGGACGCCTTCATCGGCCCAGACGCTCCAGAAGAACCGGGGAGCGTTGTTGATGAGGGTGTATTTGAAGGCTAATTGGACGACGTTGTCCTCCGAGGGGTGGAGGCGGATCCAGGCGAGGTCGTTGTCGTCGCTGATGTTCTGGCTGAGGTCGAAGACCAGATCGTCGAAGCCGTTCCAGGCTGCGTCGGGGGCGTCTGACTGAACGGGTGTGCTGCCGCCCAGGTCATCGTCGGAGTCCTGCCAGACCTGCATGCCGGAGGCGCTCCAGGCGGTGGAGGAGGGCGATGCGCCGGTGATGAACCAGTCGCCTCGGCCGTCCTCATCCAGGTCAATTTCGACGCCGTAGGCCGCGCTGGAGCCTTGCGGGATGGCGCCTTCCACGTGGACGTTGACGTACAACCAGTCGCCTTCTACCCCGATCTGGCCCAGGATGATGTCGAGGTAGTCCTGGTAGTCCATGGTCTGGGAGGTGAAGGGCCGCTCGAGGAGGTTGATGTTGAAGGTGTCGGCGTTGGCGCGGCGTTCCTCGGCCAGGGCTGCGGAGGAGGCGTCGGAAAGCACGGTGGCGAGGGGGGCGGGGTCGCCGGGCTGGGTGAGGTGGGTGATGGGGGTGTTGGTGGGGATTTGGGTGGCTTCAGGGGGGCTGGTGGGCGAGGGAGGGGGAGGGGTGTCGGCGCTTTCGACAACGTCGGTCGGGACGCTGGTGGGCGGCTGGACTTCGTCGGTTGGGGGCGCTTCGGTGGGGTCAGCCGAGCCGCAAGCGGCGGCCGACAGGATCATTAAGATGGTCAGGATGAGCAGGGGGTATAGGGGTGTTTTATTTCTTTGCATAAGAGGTTCCTTTTTTATATGGGGGATTTTGGATGGGGTGCAGCAAGGGGTTATTTTACCGCAAAATTATTTTTTTGGGGGGTGGGGAAATTTTTTGCACAAAGAATACAGATACACAAAGTTATTATGTTTTCTTTGTGCCTTTGCAGTAAAGTTTTTGACCGTTCACCAGTCTCGTTCAAATCGTGAAAACGCATTCCGGTGGGGTTGCGTGGTCGGGGTGGGGTGAAGTTTTTTTATAGCAGCGCTGAAAATGGAGTTAGGTGATTGAAAAAGCATTCAAATCACGGTGATTGAAAAAGCATTCAATCACTGGGCAAATGCGCACATCGTAGATTTTTATTTCAACTTTCATATGCGCATTTGTTAACCTTTGATGAGCAGCGGGGGTTAATAATTGGCAAGTATCCCTTGACAACACGTAAGATTTCTGCTATAATATGAGTGTAAGAGATTGATAAAACGAGACCAAAAAGGCAAAAACGATGACCAAGAAAAAGCAGAAATCGCCGATGCAGAGATACACAATCAAGGACTTTCAAGCGGACTTTCCGAATGATGACATTTGCCTGGAGTGGTTGCGCCAGCGGCGATACCCTGAAATGATTGAATGCGAAGGATGCGGGAAGAACGCCAAATACTATCGCATCAAAGCCAGAAAAGTTTATGGTTGCGAATGGTGCGGTCATCAAATTTCACCTACTGCTAACACAATATTCCACAAGTCGCGAACGGTTTTGACGACCTGGTTTTATACGATTTACTTGCTGGCGCAAACCAGAGGCGGCATTTCTGCAAAGCAGATTGAACGAGAGACGGGCGTTACTTACAAAACGGCTTGGAGAATGTGCAACCAAATCCGCAAGATGCTTGACGAAAATATTGACCCCTTCACTGGTGAGACCGAGATTGACGAGTCTTACTTTGGCGGCAAGCGCAAGGGTAAACGAGGACGCGGGGCGGCTGGAAAAACCGCCGTTGTAGGTATCGCCAATCGGCAAGAGGGCAAGATTGAGGCGATTGCAGTTCCCAATACTCAGCGAAAGACAATTTTCCCAATCATTGAAAGTGAAGTCGAAAAAGGTACGCAGATTTACACGGACGAATACAGCGTTTATAACACGCTTGAGAAGATAGGATACAAGCACGACAAGGTTTTGCATTCCCACAATATCTACGTTATGGGGAACGTTCACACCAACACGGTAGAAGGTTTCTGGTCTCTGTGCAAGAATGGGATTAGAGGCGTTTTTCATAGTGTAAGCCCTAAGTATCTCCAAAACTACTTAGATGAGTATGCTTTCCGATACAATCACCGGAACGATGTTACTCCGATGTTTCTGACTTTTTTGAACCGGGCGGCCCAAAAAGTTTAGCGAGCAACAAATAGACTAAGAACTAATAGCAATGCCATAATGGAGAAAAAAATATACTCAGTCTTTTTTAATCTGTCGCTCTTTTGTTTTATAATCGCTTTATTTTTTTCTATACGATCTAAATAATTGGCAATAAGTTGATTTATGGCATCGGGCATTTCCAAATCAAGAATTGCTTCATCAACGCCTTTCCAGGTGGCTTTAAAGGCTCCACGATAATCTTGTGGCCGAAATGTCCATAATGTAAAACCTACCAATACAAGATATAAAACAAATACAGCAACTAGTCCTATCTTGTATACTAAGGGTTGAGGCTCTGTTATTAAAGCCACTTGCAAAACTCCAAATAGTGTTAGAATTAAACTTGAATTGGACAACAAGCTCATCGCTTTATTGTCCAATATATCTCCAGCACTATAAACTTGGTCATATATTTGCTTGATTTCGCTTAGTGCCAATTCTTCCTTACTAAAATTGCTCATATCAAACTCTCCAGGGAAATACTATGTCTTCTAAATCAGATGAAAAGCCTACCGAAAAACCTGTCAAAAAGCCTACCGAAAAACCCGTCAAAAAGCCTACCGAAAAACCTGTCAAAAAGCCTGTTGAGCGGGCTAAAAAAACAACCGCAACCGAAAAGCCTCCAACCCCAAAGCCCTCTGACTTTAGCGTTGAGCCTGAGCCTAAGCCTAAGCCGAAACCATCAGATGATGGAGAATTAATAACTAAGAGAAAAGAGAAATAACAACAGCACTTCTAATCAGCATTCTTCTTCTTTTTCTTCTTCAAGGGCTTCGTAACCTTACGAAGCGCGTTGAAAAAGTCGTCTCTGGTAAAGACCATGCCGCCCCCCTTGTTTTCGGAGCGCATTGGTTTCTTTTTCTTGCGTTTGGGGTCGTTCATCTTTTGGTTCTCCTTATCAGTCTCACAATCCACGAACTGCGCTTCTCGAATGTAATCCCTTCCCCCTCCTCGTTCCGAATCCTCACCCAAAAATATCTCTTTACCCGGTCACCCCTAAGCTCAATGCAGACATCTATTACTTTAGAAGTCAATTTCAGGCTTTCGTCTATCATATTCTGAAATTTATAATTTTCGTTGGTATACACATACCAAGAATTTCCATCCTCGGGTTTGGACACAATATCTAGGGTTTCGTTTGACCCGTCTGATCTAATCCGCCTTCTAATTATTTCTTGAATATGATTATTTGACTGAGGTTCAGCCGAGCCAGCCCACCGCCCAACCAGCGAATCGTGTTCTATATTTCCTTTATCATCATAATAGGTAAGAATAGCGCGTACATTGTTTCCGTGATTTTTCTCAGTTCCTTTTTTTGGTTCATTAATAAATATGGCCTGCGCATAATAGGTCTCTCTTGATTTGACCTGCTCTCCTTTTTCGGACAAAATAAAAGGTTTCTTTGACAACATCCCGCCCTTTCTTACTTTAGTTTCTTTCAACTTTATGTTTGGTGTACGATCCCACATTAACTTATCTAATTTTATAATTCGGTTAAAAGCAAGATAGGCAAAAAAGAATAATGCCCCTATAGCTATAAATTGCCAGGGAACCTCAGGCATAAAGCCTGTGGCATCTAAATAAAACGAAGCTACAGTGACTGCGAAGTTAATCACTTCCAGCCCCCAAAATAACCAACTGGTCTCTTTGTTTCCTCTTTCATCCACGATTCACCTCCCTCAATATTATACCCCACTCTATACGTGACGCAAGGGGATACTTGCCTAATAATTTTATGGGCCCAGGCAGGGTGAAGGCTCTGAAGCGCCGTTGCGAGCGCCGCACCAGTAGTCGGTAACATCATGGTTGCCGGTAAACTGATTGAGATTCGCCAGCATCTTCCAGGTGAAACTCCAGATGGGTGGAGAACCCTGCTCCCCGGCAGTTCCGGTAGCGGAGCAGCCATCGGCGCTCACGGTCCCGTTCACTGCATAAGTCATACCCCCATCCAAGAAAGTGGCGAAGATCGTGTTCCCGTTCTGGGTGGCGCTCATCGGCGCTCCGTTAGGGCCGCCGTCTATCCAGATCGTCCAGGCGCCGTTCCAATCGCATGGGGGTTTGGTGGGGGTCGGCGTGGATGGAATGAGGCACACCCCCGGCTCGGCGCCGGAGGGCACAAATCCGAAGGCCCAACGGCAGGTATTGTCTACCAGAGCCAGAGCCTTGAGTGGATATTGGCTGCTGCCGCTTAAAGGCGAACCTGCCTCGGCAGAAGTGAAGTGATCGTGATAGTCGAACCAGGCAGCTTCGCCCAGGCTTTCATCCGCCCAGCCTCCCCAAAGGAAATCAGAATCCGAGTCGATAAGGGAATGTTTAAACGCCAACTGCACCCGGTCGGGATCAGATGGGTCGCGGCGGATCCAGGCGGCGTCGGGGTCGGGGCCAAAGCCGTGATCGAAGACCAGGTCATCATAACCGTCAAGGTTGGGATCTGGCGCATCGGAGAGCATCGGGGCAGCGCCCCCGACGTCATTATTGGCATCCCGGTAGGCGCGCACTCCATCGGTGGTCCAATCCGATGAAGGAGGAACCAGGCCGGCGATCAGCCAATCTCCGCGCCCGTCCAGGTCGAGGTCTATCTCCACCCCGTAAGTTGCTTGAGAGTCAGCCGGGGGAGCGCCCTCCATAAAGATGGTGATGTAGACCCAGGGTGCGCTCAGGCTGAGTTCAGCGCGGATGATGTCGAGGTGAGCTTGATAGTCCATGACTTCGGAAGTGAAGGGGCGTTCCAGTTGATTGGCGGAGAAGTTTTCGAAGACCGCGCGGCGCTCACCGGCAAACGCCTGGGAGGAGCTGTCGGTGATCCAACTGCCAATAGAGCCGGGTTCTCCGGGGCGGGTGAGGTGGGCGAGGGTGAGGGAAAGGGTGAGAGTGTCCGCCGGGGTGAGGGTGGCTCCCGCTGGGGTGAGGGTGGTCCCCATTAGGGCGGTAGCTGGAGGGGAGCCGCCGCTTTCGGCGAGGCTGGTCTGGACGGCAGAGGTGCGCAGGGCGGCTTCGTTAACCGGCGAGGGAGTGGGGAGGTCGCTTGGCCCGCAGGCCATGATGACCAGGATCAGGACGAAGACCGCGCTGAACAAATTATTAGCCGAAGATCTTTTTCTTTGCATGGAAGCATCCTCCAGGGAAGGGTGAAAGTTCACTCAGAATCCTTTGAAGGGATAAGAGTTTGAGGTTCATCTAGGAGTAATTTTACCGCAAATTGGCGATATGGGGAGATTTTTTTTAACATCAAGACACGAAGGTACGAAGTTTTTTTGATCTGCGTGAAAGGGGCGACTCAGCGACTGAAGTCGCGCGAACTTTTACGAAGTCCGCCCTTCGGCGGACTGAAAAACGGATTTTGGATTGACGCCCCAATGAGGCTAGAAAGAATTGGATGCCCACAATGTTAAAGGGATGTGTCTTGCAGGTGATCTTGTGCGGGGGAGAATGCGCTGGGGCTTATTAATACCAATACCAAAACTGTACCTGTCTAAATATTCTAGCCCAATCCAATTGGGATAAAATCATACACCCCGGTATTAACAGCAAGATGAGAAAAATTACAAGCCACGGTTGAATACATTCCATATACCAACTCTCATTTCTTTTTATATCCTTCCACATTTCATTATACCAATGTGGTTCTAGTGTATTATCGACAAGGTCTCTAAGACTTTTGTATCGTACATGAGCGTAGTAAACGGTATACGCCCCACCAACTCCAATTAACATCGATAAAAAGATCGCTATACAACGCATTTGGAATGGAAGTTTTCCATTACTTAATGTCAAAACCCCAAATAATGCCAATTGTATCGTGATGTACCAAGTTGATGCTGTTATCTCGTAGTCACGGAAACGCCGCATTTCTGCATAAGCTTCCTGATAAACGGTATTTTGATCCACCACTTCATTATCTTTTGCCATTATAGCCTTCCTTATTTTCTATTTCTCCGGGCAGAGCGGTCTCTTTGATTTACAATTTCATTTCTTTTCATGTGTCATTATCCAAATACGCTCATTAGTAAATTTGCCGTCAATTTCTATATTTGAGTCGTTTCTGTAAACAACGTTTCCCAAAAATTCAAATTCGTGTATTCCTTTGCCATTTATATCCCCACGAACAACGAATTTAAATTGATAATTTCCTGCACCAAATCCTAGTTTCGAGTTTTTTTCTATTAGTGTAGTGAAATAAAATTTGTTTTCGTTTTTATATGTCTTTACTACATCAAGCTTTAGGTGTCTGTCACGAGTTAAAATATGTCTATGATCATTGTGGGGAGGAGGATTTTCTCCACTCCAAGTTAGTTGTATGTCATCAGCGAATACAATTTCGTTAGTATGAGAATTTAAAACAGATATCAAACTCACAGTAACATTTTCAGCGGTTGGGATTATTCGGCTAATGATCTCTATCCCCCCCCAATTATCATTATCAACATGATTGGTTTTATAGGGTTTAGATTCTAATGCAATCAAATATCCTCTTCTGGTATAGGGGATAGTTTGGTAAAGTCCAACTGTAATAATTGCTAAGACCCAAATTACATATATTACCCATGTCCATTTCAAAAGGTCGTCAGATGCCCATCGGAAAATCCCTATTGTGTATTCGATTAGTGGAATTAAAAATGCGGTTACTACGATTTCTCCCACCCAACCCTGAATAGTCGTGAGGAAAAAAAACACAATAAAACATGCAACAGTAAATACAACAAGCAAGATTGTAGGTTTGGCAACATATTTCCACGGTTTATCCCGAATCCATTCAAGCAATAGCCCAATTCTAGTAAACATGGCTTTCTCCTCGTCCCCATTCTACCATGCCCATACGTATCGTCAGGGGATACTTGCCTAAAGTTTTTCGTTTTGTAATATGGAATGTAACGATCATTAAAAGGTTCGCGGCCTGCTGGGAGGGCAGGCCGCGAGGGAGTTGGGTTATGGATAGTGAGTGGTCAGTGGATTTTGATGGTTGGCGTTTCGGGGGCGATCCACTGGAAAATGCAGACAGTCTGATGATATTCGAAGTTGAGGTATTTGGTCTGGCCTGCATTGACAGTGACTTTATCGGGATTTTTAGATGCGCTGCTGAGGTAAAAGGAGCAGGAGGTGGACACCGTGGAGGTCACGCAGTAGGTTCCGGCAGGCAGGCCGCTGAAAATGTAGACGCCGCTGCTGTTGGTGGTAGTGGAGCGATAGCCGGAAGAGGGACAATTGCCCTGGCCCAGTTTTATGGTTTTGCCGCTGAGTCGGGTGTTCGGGCTGTCAATACCCCCGTTCTCGACGAGGTCGGACCACACCGTGCCTCGGATGGTGCCGGGGCGGGGAGTGTTGGTGGGGGTGGGGGGCAGGGGGGTGGGGGGCGGCGGGCTGGTGGGTGTGGGTGTGGGGGGTATGTAGCAGAGGCCGACCTCGTTCCCGGAGGGGGTGAAGTTGTAAGACCAGCGGCAGGAGTTGTCTATGGAGGCCAGTTCTTTGAGGGGGTAATCGGGGCTGCCGGAGGCGGGGGAACCGGCCTGGGCCAGGGTGAAGTGGTCGTGGTAGTCCATCCAGCCGGGCTGCTGAGCGCCTTCGTCGGCCCAGACGCCCCAGAGGAAGGTGGAGGGGGAGCCGATGAGGGTGTATTTGAAGGCCAGTTGGACCACGTTGTTATCGGAGGGGTGGCGGCGTATCCAGGCGGCGTCGGGGTCTGCGCCGATGCCCTGGCTGAGGTCGAAGACCAGGGAGTCGTAGCCGTTCCAGGCGGGGTTGGGCGCGTCGATCCGCATGGGGTCGAGGCCGCCCACGTCGCCGTTGGGGTCTTGCAAGGCGGTCATGCCGTCGGTGGTCCAGGCGGAGGTGTTGGGGACGGTACCGATGATGAGCCAGTCGCCGCGGCCGTCCAGGTTCAGGTCTATTTCGACCCCGTATTGGGCGGTGGAATCCTGGGGCGGGGAGCCTTCCACAAAGACGTTGACGTAGACCCAGGCGCTTTGCACGTCGAGTTCGCCGCGGACGATGTCGAGGTAATCCTGGTAGTCCATCACCTGGGAGGTGAAAGGGCGCTCCAGGAGGTTGATGGTGTAGTTGTCGGCGTTGGCGCGGCGCTCTGCGGCCAGGGAGGCGGAGGAAGAATCGGTCAGCCAGTAGCTGAGGGGGGTGGGTTCGCCGGGCTGGGTGGTGTGGAGGATGGGGGTGAAGGTGGGCGCGCCGGGGACCTGGGTGGCGTCGGAGGGGGCGGTGGCGTCGGGAGGCGAGGTGGCTTCGGGGGGCGGGGTGTTGCCTTCGGCTATGTAGGTCCCGGCGATGGAAGTCCGCAGGGCGGATTCGTCCACCGGGGTGGGGGTGGCGGCTGAAGGCCCGCAGGCCATGATGCCCAGGATCAGGGCGAAGAGGGCGGTGAATATATTATAAGCAAGGGATCGTTTTCTTTGCATAGGAACTTCCTCCAGGGAAGGGTGAAAAAATGCTCGAAATTGGTTGAAGGGATATGGCTTAGGTGATTGAAAAAGCATTCAATCACTGGGCAAATGCGCACTTTGTAGATTTTTATTTCAACTTACATATGCGCATTTGGTTAGTAGGTTGGCTCGGTGAAGTTGTTCAAGAGGCCAAAATTGAATGTGAACAGCCCAAAATATCCAAAGCCAAAGTCACCGGCATTGGTGTTTGCGCCGCCGGAGACGGATATTCCTGGCCGGGGATTGGTGGTGGTGTCCCAATTGCCGCCCGGTACCTGAACTCGCACACAATAGGTTCCTGGTGAGACGCTGCTGAAGGAGAAGCGTCCGGTGCTGGCGGCGGTGGCAGTGGTGGCGACCACGGAGGAGCCGCATCCGCCTTGCCTGAGCCATACGGTCAGGCCGCCAACGCCATAATCACCGGCGTTGTAGATGCCGTCAAGGTTGCCGTCGTGGAAGCCTCTTCCAGAGATGGAGCCGGGAGGGACGGGGGTGGGCGGGGGGGTGGCGGTGGGGGGGATGTAGCAGAGGCCGGGTTCGTGTCCGACGGGGGTGAAGTTGTAGGCCCAGCGGCAGGAGTTGTCC
>CBDUUP010000160.1:0-9447 GCA_965370435.1 uncultured Anaerolineales bacterium
GGCATTTATTGTCCTGGCTGCAGGAATGAGCCTATTGTTTGCCCTCAGTCCCATTTTCCATTTGATTTCCTATCTGCTTCTTTTCGCATTGATTGTGCTCAACGAACGCTATATAGCCCGCCCGCGGACGGACTACTTGCCGATTCAGGCCCGAGTCGAGGGCGGCGGCATAAAACGCGGCCTCACCCCTCCCGAAGCTGCGTTGCTTCTAGGAAAATCATACCCATTTATCCTAACTTTGATTCTTTTCGAGATGCTTCACAAAGGGATTCTCCAAATCCTTCACGCCCTCCCGTTCACCGTGCGGATGGATGATACCTTTGAGTTAGATGACTCACACCACAACCCCGATTCACGCGCCGCCCACTGGCGACTTACAGCCCAAGCAAAAGCAGTCCTCATCCACAAATACGAAGAGCCTTTCCTGGAGTTGTTATCAAGAAACCACCTTGCTCCCGCGCAGGAAATTGATTTCACCCTGGCGATGAAAGCATTACTCCGCCACGTTGCCCATCGGACGCGTGGTTTTAATCTCCCTGCAAGTCAAGAATACTACCAACAGATCGTCAACCGCGCGCCTCTTGAACTTCGTCACGGAGACGCCCTCATCATCGAGCGAGAACAAGTGCTCATGGTGAATTACCTTTGGGCGCTAATGAATGAGAGATTTGAGTCAATATTTGATGCTTCCCCCACACCTTTCATGCCCAAATGGCTGCGTTCCACAGGAGAAGTTGAGTCATTTTCAAAATGGGTGAAAACACTCCAAACCAATTTGCAGCCAGCCATCAAAACAGAACTCCTGCAATTCCGCCCTCAACACGGCCCTGACCGAATTGTGGTCGAGTTCATGGCCGCGCTAACTGAAACCGGGGATGAGATTTAACTCGCCGCGCCCCAGATTTTCTCCCAGGCATCCGTCAGGAAATTCCCCAGAACCTTATTGATACCTTGAGCGGGGAGTACATCCCCATCCGGTTCGACATACAGCCAGGCTCGCCCCGCGCTGGCCGGGAGGGGGTCTTCCTCCTCTTCCAGTTCCAGCCTCACCGGGTTGACCGAAGAATAGGGTACCGGCAAATCCCAGATCAGAGCCATATCCAGATCAGCCGCATCTTCACGCGCCTCCTGGAGCTCTTCGTTGAGCGACGAATCGCTAGCGCTTAGCGAGATTTCAGTCACCCCCGCCTCTGCCAGTCTGGTTAGCAATTGGTTGGCCTGCCCAGCGTTATTGGGAGTGATGGTCAAATGTACGGCGACGTAAATATCCGCTTCGAGCACATCGGCCCAATAGCTGAACCCGGCCAAGGTTTCCCAGGATTTCTCATCATCCGGCCGCAAAATGATTAACAAGTGATCCAACCCAGATTGCAGAAGAGCGTCGAAATATTCCGTGTCTCCCAAACGGAGGCCATCAGTGAGCAGCCCGGTGACCTGGCCGTTTGCCTCCGCGTGAGTGATTAGCTCAACCAGATCATCACGCAACGTAGGTTCCCCGCCGGTAAAGATAACGTGCGGGATGCCCACCTCGAAAGCTTTATCCAGGACGCTCTTCCATTCATCTGTGGTCAGCTCGCGGTCAACTCGCTTTGTTGGGGCGTCTTCCTGCGTCGCCCCCTCCGGCAGCCGGTAAGTCAGCGCGCAGTCCAGGCGGTAGGGTGCGGATATGTCTCCGCTATAGGGCTCTTGGCGTTCCAAATCCAGGTAGGTGACCGGATCGAGATCGGGGACGTTGAAGATCGCCTCGATGCGTCCCACAAATTCATCGTAATCCAACTGCGCCTGCTCACTGCTGATTCGGTAGCGCGAAGCAATCGTCCGGGCAACCTCATCTCTGGGTGTTTCTTGTACCAGATGGTAAGCATATTCCGTCGCCGTCTGATTGAGATGCAGCACCGTGGCCGCATTGATTATTAGCACTCCGCGCCCATCCGCCTCGATCCGCAGGTGCAGCCGGTAATTGAGCGGGTCTTCGGGCGGCGCTTGATAATGATAAAAACCTGGCGCTAAGGGCTTGGTCGGTTCGAATAAGTTTTGTATGGCTTGAAGAATGTTGGTCATGGGAGACTCCAATAAGGTAGCAAAATGAGATTAATTAGTTAATTTGTCACTTCAAAATAACCTTGTGCATAGTTTCCGCTTGAACCAGTGACGACGAGAATATAGACTCCCGTATCCCAAGATGAAAAAACATGGAAGGCCCAATGAACTTCTCCGTTTGCATTGGCAGTTCTGGTGCTTAATCTGGCAACAAAATTTCCGTTGCTCGCAGACCTTACTTCCATGACAAGTTCTTCGTTTGGTAAAAAATTCCTAATTGTGACCTGGCGAGTTTCGCCTGCCTTTGCAGAATAAGGCACAATAAGTACAAGAGGCGGTGGTATTGATGGTATTGGAGTGGATGGAGATTCGATGTCAGGGAGATCGCTCACCGAACCTGTTAGCTCAATTGAGTTTATGGCTACCCACCCCTGAAGATTGAAGGCTAATTTGACCATTGCCCAAAATTCATCTGTAGACCTTCCAACCACGTCTAATTCTGTTCCCTTGGTGACATTAGCAATTTCCGGATAATTTGTTGCTGGTCCTGAACGCACAATAGCATAGTCAACAATCACGACAGCATAGAAAGTTGGAGTTGGTGTGCTTGTAAGCGTCGAAGTATATGTAGGGGTGAGTGTGTTCGTAGGGGTAAATGTAAGCGTAAAAGTTGAAGTCGAGGTGGCTGTGAGAGTCGGTGGCAATGTTAAGCTGGCTGTTATGGTTGATTGGGCAGATTCCGGAATCTCAATATCTTTTTCGCCGCAGGCAGATAGTGTGAAAAATAAAAGAATTGTAATAATCAGAAAAAGCCACAATTTTTGCCGTTGTTGTTTTTTAATAATATCCATTTTTAGTGTCACTTTAAACACAGTCTTCATTTTTATGGGAAAATGATTTGGATTTGAGCAAATGACCCATATTCACCGATCACAGTGACTATCAGGGTTGTACCAGAAAAAGCCTTAGTAGATAATTTTTGGAGGGAATAAATACCATTAGCGTTTGCTTTAGCATTGAATGATCCCTTCTTGCCATTGGAAGCAAGCTTGACTTGGATGGGTTCGTAAGGTTTTAAGTTTCGTGCAACTACATAGCAATAATCTCCAATATATTGAACCGAGATATAGGGAGTCGGCGTGGGGGTAAGTGTTGGTATGGGCGTTGGTGGGGTATCATATTCTCGCAAACCATCTAGGTTGAGAGAAAATTCAACTTCTTCTGTATCAATCCATCCGTATTGTCGGGATGATATTTCAACCACCAGCCACTCGCTTTCACTATCACGGCCCAAAACAACCAGTTCAATCCCTTGCGCATTGTAATATTGAATTAGAACTGTGTAGACTAAACCTGGTCCAGAGCGAATTCTGGCTGTTTCACTCGTTATCACCGCCCTCGGTAATGGTGTTGGCGTCAAGGTGGCCGTATTTGTAAACGTTAATGTTGGCGTGAAGGTTGAGGTCGGCGTTAGGGTGGCCGTTAGGGAGGGTGTAATAGTGCTCGTGTTTGTAACTGTAGAAGTGAGGGTCGCCGTCTCTGTCGGTTCAGGAGTCGGCGAACTGCATCCCCCCAGGAAAATCGTGCAAACGATGACGAAGCCAAATAATTTTTTCATAATGTCCTTATCTACCTCCACCCGCGCAAGCGCACGCGCACCCCGCACAGGCACAGGCGCATGCACATGTCCCCCCTCCCCCTCCTGGGGTTCTCCAGCCGCCGGCGCCGCTAGCCCCTTTGCTCCCGCTGGATGACTTGGGGAGTGGATTGGTTTTATTGGTGATGCCGATGGTGAATTCGTGGATGCTCCCGAGTACGCCCCCCGCAAACGATTCTACACCCAACGCCACCGAGGCCGCAAAGTCCGAGCCGGGCAGGTGAGGCAAGGATGTCGGTGTCTTGCCGGTTGATCCCGAAGAAGGCCTGGAAGTTGATCTCGCGCCTCTATACCCTGGATCGTACCGGCTCCACCATCTGGGCACGACCACCGGCTGGTTGCGGAATAAATCTCGGGTGCGGTCATCAAAATCTCTATCCAGCATGATCCATTCCAGAACCTCGTCGAACGTGGCGCTCTTTATGTCCGGCGTTTCCGCCGCTTCCACTTGCGCCCAGGCTTTGCGCATGATTTTCTTATAGTATTTGGCCGTATCCTTCCGGCTGAACCCTTTCATCTTTTTGGAGACGCTTCTGATCAGCTTGACCATCGTTGTTTGTAAGAATCTCCGCCGCTTCAGGCCTTTCTTTTTATAAGCTTCAATGAATTTCTTCTCGTATGCGCGAATTTTTTTGGGTTGCGGCGAAATCGCCTCAATCTCTAGGGGTTCCCGTTTGGTCACCGTGGCTGAACCTTTCTTGAGGACTGCGAAAAGTATCATCGTCAGTATCTGATCCAAGGGCCGTTCCATCACCACCGCTGCCTCTATCGCGGTGAGACCGCGCTTGACCCCATGTCCCTCGATCCGGATTTTGGGCGGCAGGTACTGCATTTTTCGGCGGCGGCCGGCCATGAGTATCATCGCTGGGACGCCGATCAGGACCGTGACAATAGTCCCAAAAACTAATACCTCATTAATTGCATCTTTTGAAATATTAAGCCTTTGCATGATGGTTGGGCTGCTGATTGTATTCTTAGGGACATATTTGGCCGGGAAGGAAGCGCCGAATCTGTATTGAGTGTAGCCATTGGCGTTTTCGTTGGTCCAGGAATAGGTAATCCGGCCCTCGCTGTCGTGCCCCGCAATTGGTGCGCTGGGGAAACCAAAAGACGAACTGTGCCAGCGAGGTTCATTCGGCTGCACGCCGGGAGGCAGGTGATAAATCACAGTGAGAGACGTTATGCCATAGACATATTCACTGTCGAACCATGAAGTGTAAAACTTGGCGCTGGCGTACTCGTCCCCTAAATCATCCGTGAAGAGAACTCCCCGAATATCTCGGATTGTGACAGTCACATGACCCGTGGCTCCCGGGCGGATGGCGTTGTTTCCCAGGCCCACGGCGACTCCCGGTGAGACGTAAGGGGAATGTTCGATAATGTTTATGTTGTGGTTATCAACACTGGCAGTTACATTGCTTAAACTAAAATTACTGTTGGGTATCCCAACGTCAACCCACTCCATGCGATCAGCAAAAGTGTCGTTGTAGAAAAAAAACATATATTTCAGTGTCAGCGTGCCGTCTTCGTTCCAGTATACGTCAATGATCTCCTGGTCCAGACGGAAGTAGTATATTTGCGCCAGCGCGCTGCTGGTGGTGAGGATGAGCAAGACGAGGGCGAAGAGAAAGCTAGTCGCGCGTTTTTTCAAGGTCATTCCTAATCGGGATCCAGCCAACAGATCCCTCCGGGCCGAACGCCCCCCAGGAGAAGCGAGCAAATGATGACCAAGCCCCGATATGGTTTCATAGTGGCCTATCTTCCCCCACCGGCGCAAGCGCACGCGCACCCTGCGCAGGCACAGGCGCATGCGCACGAACTGCCGCCTCCTCCGCTGCTCCAGCCGCCGCCGCTCCGGCTGGTTGATTTTGGGACCGGATTGGTTTTTTTGGTGATCCCGCTGGTGAAATCGGTGATGCTCCCGATAACACCCCCCGCAAATGATTCCACCCCTCGCACCATCGAGGCCGCGAAGTCTGAGCCGGGCAGGTGAGGCAGGGAGGTGGCTGTCTTGCCAGTTGGCCCTGAGGAGGGTCTTGTAGCTGGTCTCGCGCCTCTGTACCCCGGATCATACCGCCCCCACCACATGGGCACGAACACCGGCTGGTTGCGGAACACATCCCGGGTGCGGTTGTCGAAGTCTCTATCGAGCATGGTCCATTCCATGACCTCGTCGAACTTGGCGCTCTTTACGTCTGGCGTTCCCGCCGCTTCCACTTGCGCCCAGGCTTTGCGCATGATTTCTTTATAGTACTTGACCGTATCCCTCCGGCTGAATCCTTTCATCTTTTTTGATGCGCTTTTGATCAGCTTGACCATGGTGTCTTGTAACGCCCTGCGGCGGGTTCGTCCTTTCTTCTCAAATGCTTCAATAAAACTCTTTTCGTAAGCGCGTAACTTTTTCGGCTGTGGTGATATTGCCTTGATTTCGAGGGGATCCTTTTTTATCACTTTTGCTGCGTCTTTCTTGATAACGGCGAAAAGAACCATCGTCAGGATTTTATCCATAGACTGTTCCATCACCACCGCCGCTTCGATGGCGGTGAGGCCCCGTTTGATCCCATGCCCCTCGATTCGAATCTTGGGCGGCAGATACTGCATCTTTCGTCGTCGGCTGCTGATGATCGCCATTACCGGGAAACCGACCACGACTAAACCAATGCACCCAAAAACGAATATCCCGATTAAAGCATCTTCCGAGATGTTGAGTCTTTGCATCATGGTGGGACTAGTTACCGTATTGCTGGGAACATAGTTGGCCGGGAAGGAAGCGCCAAATCTGTATTGCGTGTAGCCATTGGCGTTTGTATTGGTCCAGGAATAAGTGATTCTGCCCTCGCTATCATGCCCCGCAGCCGGTTCATCGGGGAAACCGGAAGGAGAACTGTGCCAGCGAGGTTCATCCGGCTGCACACCGGGGGGTAGGTGATAAACCACGGTGATTGAAGTGATTCCATAAACAAATTCACTGTCGAACCATGAAGTGTAAAATCTGGCGCTGGCGTAATCGTCCGCTTTATCATCCGTGAAGAGGACTCCCCGAATATCTCGGATCGTGACCGTCACCTGACCTGTCGCTCCTGGACGGATTGCGTTGCTCCCCAGGCCCACGGCGACTCCCGGCGAGACGTAAGGAGAGTATTCGATATTGCCAATGTTGTGGCCATCAACGCTGGCGGTCACATTGTTCAAGCTGTAATTGCTGTTGGGAACCCCAACGTCAACCCACTCAATCGGATCGGCAAAAGTGTCGTTGTAGAATATAAATAGATACTTCAACGTTAGCGTCCCGTCTTCGTTCCAGTAAACGTCAATGATCTCCTGATCCAAGCGGAAGTAATATGTTTCCGCCAGCGCGCTGGTGGTGGTGAAAATGAGCAGGATAAGGAGGAAGAGGAAACTGGTAGTTCGTTTTTTCATGATACCCTCGGAGATCTGTTTAATGAATTCTAATTACCATTTGGGTTCTTCGGTGAGTTGGTAAGTGGTCTGACAATAGGGGCAGTTTACCACCGGCGCGCCAGCCACCATCGTGATATTGTCCATCTTGAGTTCCCCCCCGCAGGATTGGCATTTTAGCGCTTCTAGATTGACGTCCGCAGGCAAGTCTATGTTGAGGGTGATATTGCTGCCCGCATTTCCTGCGCCCGCATCTCCGGCAGTTGATTTGCTGCGGGAGGCCAGCCAGATCAATCCAAACCCTATGCCGACGCTGACGACCCCTATCGGGATCCAGCCAGGAGACCCCTCCGGGCTGAACGCGCCCCAGATGAACAACACCCCAAAAAAAATCAAGATCGCTGCGGCGATATAGGCAATTATTTTTCCACCGGACATAAGAGTCTCCTCGTGCAGGTAGTTAACATTCTAGTTATTATACTTTCAATTCTTATAAGCCGCGCAACTGATTCAAGCACAATTCGCCCCAGATAAAACCACGCTTGAGCGACTTTCCAGCACAACTTTCGCTAAAATTTAGCATAATATTGCCCAGCATAATACAACGGAAAGTTTTATCAGTGGTTCAATGCCTCAGTGATTCAGTGTTCCCCACAACAATAACTCATGGCTCTTTAATTGACGTAGTATCCAAATATGTTATCATATACCCGCGAGAGACCGACCGGTCTGTTTCTATATCGGGTTTGGTCTATTGCGTACCGGTAAATCCATTTCCATTGCTACGAGGCATGGAAATAAAGATCTTAATCACCTGGCCATTTGAGACCTAAGGAGGTTCTACTGGCAGACCAATAAAAACTGTACCATCGTTAGCGTAACCTGAGGATCACCACTGTGTCAGTACAAAAGAAAAAATCAGCAAGATCATTTAAGGAGGTTGCTATGGCAACTGCGCAAGAACTAGAACAGGCTCTGAATACCTATATCAGGCCGCTCACTTTCCCAATATCAATAAAAATGTTGAAATCTGAGGAGGAAATTCCCGAAAAAACCCGCCGTCCCTATCAACAGATGAAAAAGAAGATCGCCATTTGCCAGGGGATTGGCATGGCCCGGAAATATGGCTGGACCGTCGCAATGGGCAAAGAGGACATGAACTGCTCTCTGGGGGCCGCTCCTTTTGGCTTTTTCGAGAATCTTGACTTTTTCAATGAAGGAAATTTGGCCGCCGGTATGTTCACCGCTTCTAAGGAAGTTGGAAAAACAGAAGAAGACCTCGTAGACCGCTTTGATTTTGGAACTTACAGCCATATCCTGGTGGCCGCCATGAGCCGGACAACATTTGATCCTGATCTGTACATGATCTATGGCAACCCCGCCCAGATCATGCGCTTGATCCAGGGCGCTCTTTATAACGAAGGTGGGGCGATCTCATCCTCCTCAATGGGGCGGGTGGGTTGCGCCGGGATCATTTCGGTGATTAAAAATGACCAATGCCGTTATATTGTCCCTGGCAACGGCGACCGGATTTTTGGCATGACCCAAGATTACGAGATGGCTTTCTTCATCCCCCCCTCCAAAGTGGACACCCTCATAGACGGGTTGGCCAAGACTCACAAAGCAGGCATTCGCTATCCCATCACCAGCCTCTTTGATTTTGAAGCCACCCTCCCGCCAAGCTACCAGAAACAGATGAAGATCTGGGAAGACGAAGGAGAACTGTAAAATGGATGCCCTGACCGGAAAAAAGAGAGTTTCTGCCGCTTTCAAAAAAACATTTTCGGATTTCGAACCTGAGCTTGATCGGATACCCGCCTATATTTTCACCGGCGCTTGCAACGCCCAACTCGTCGGAGCTTCCATCGGTGAGTTCATGCGCGACCCCAAAGTATTCCAAAAAGCCCAAGTCGCCGCCTATGAGCGTTACAAGCCGGACATCATGATTATGATGTATGACCTAAATCTGGAAATTGAAGCCATGGGGAACGAACTCAGATATCCTGATGACGGCATGACTGTCGTCACCAACGAGATACTTGAAGATAAAGGCAAACTATCCAGCCTCGTGATCCCCGACCCGAAAAAAGACGGCCGTCTCCCCGGCTACCTGGAAGCCTGCGTCGAAACCAAAAAAGTAGTCACCGACTCGCCCGTTTCGGGGGTGATTGCCGGACCCTGGACCATCGCAGTTGGCCTTCGAGGCGCTACCAACATCCTCCGGGATTCAATCAAAGACCCCGAATTCATCCACGAGTTGATGAAGATCACCTCCCAGACAACCATAGCGTTTACCGAAGCCCTGAGTGAGATCGGAGTGGGGGTGGGGTATTCCGAAGCCCCCGCCTCCT
>CBDUUP010000161.1:0-9407 GCA_965370435.1 uncultured Anaerolineales bacterium
ATACGCCTGATACGCCTTTATCTAATTTTCGGATAGGTTCTTAGACCAATTTGACCCCTAAGACTCCATCAGAAAATCAAGCATCAGTTTGTTCACCCGTTCCGGCTCCTCATGCTGCACCCAGTGGGTGGCTTCTTCGATCATTTCCAGGCGTCCCTGGGTGCAGAGGTCGATGCTGGGTTGGGCCATCTCGCGGCTCAGGGCGAAGTCTTTTGCGCCCCAAATGAGCAGGGTGGGCACCGTGACGCGCGGGCTAGACACCTTTTGGCCTACGGAGTAGCGCATGGCCCGGTACCAATTTATCATCCCCGTCATGGCCCCGGGTTGGGACCAGGCCTGCCGGTAGAGTTCCATGTCATCATCAGAATACGTGCCGGGGCGGCTGGTGGATTGCATGGTCCGAACTCCGGCGCGCCAGTTCCCGGCTCGAATCATAGCCTCCGGCAGCCAGGGAAGCTGGAAGAAGAAGACGTACCAGCTTTTGCGTATCTGGGCTAAATTGCCCATAAGGTGTTTGCGCATCACCACCGGATGGGGCACGTGGAGGTTGATGAGGCCATCCAGTCGTTCTGGATGCTGGACGGCCACCCACCAGGCCACTATCGCCCCCCAATCGTGGCCGATGAGGGTGACCTTCTCCAGGCCCACCGCATCCATCAAGCCAATCACGTCCCCGGTCAGCTTATCCAGTTCGTAAGCCCGGATGCCTCGGGGTTTCTCGCTGAGGTTATATCCCCGCTGGTCGGGCGCTATTACGTGATACCCCGCCTCCACCAGCGCGGGGATCTGGTATCGCCAGCCCCGCCAGAACTCCGGGAAGCCGTGCAGCAGCAGCACCGGCGGCCCCTCCCCGCCTTCTACGTAATGCATCCGCACCCCGTTGGCGGTGATCTCGCGGTGTTGGACAATGTCTGGGAGGCCGTTGGTCTTCGATATAGGCGTATTCATATCGCCCAATAGTATCAGCAATCGCCGGAAATCTCCAGGTGGAGGCAACTGAAAAATCGCTGCCCCTCCAAGAGGGGCAGCGAATAGTCCAGAGCCTTGTTTAGCTAGTTGGTGATTCGACTGATATTTTTAATTCATCTTCATCTTTTGTCTTTTTTCCACGCAAGGTAGAGATTTTCCGTAAGAGATCGAACCAGAAAGGCGCGCCCAGGGCGGGAGTTAACCCGCTGATGATACAACCAACTGCCCATATCCCCCAATTACTCGCCTGACTATTCGGTATCCAGCAATAATCGTTTATTTTCCATCCCAGAACTTGTCCCTTTTCAGAAGCATCCTTTCCCGGACATGATTTGCCGACCATCTTCTCCCTTCTCCAACCGACCGGTAAACCCAGTTCAGAAGTGAGGGTATCACCTAGATCACGGATTTTCTCACCGGCTTCTTCAATCGCTTCTTCCGGTTTCGTATCCCCCGGCTCTGGGGTTGGCATTTCATAGACCTCGGCTTGGGCGACGATGGTTTGCCGGAGGGTCGGTTCGCGCCATAATGTGTCTGCTATTTGGATGGTATCAATGTTCAAGGCGAAAGCCAGGATCAACCCCACAATCACTACCCAAACCTGGGAGGTGCTTTTATACCATTTCCCCAATTGAACCATAGATTCGTTGAACCAAGTTTCGGCGTTGGTGCACACTGCGGCAAGAGATTTGTCAGCCTCTTTTCCATATTTTTTGGCTTGGGTCACCAAGTGATGGAGGGTTTCACTTAATTGGGGATTGTCGAATATCAACTTCGTTGCCCCATTTACAACTAGGCCAAGCGCTTGGTCATTGTCAGCTAATTGGCTTTGAAGCTGAATATTTAACAGGGTTTTGAGCGCAGGATATTCCTTCAAGATCGAGTCAAACGTGCTCTCCCATTCAATCAATTCAGTCTCATCATCCTTTTTATTAATTTCGGCGATCAGTGATTTAATACCAGAATTGACTTTCTCTTTAATAGTTTCGGGGAGATCTTTTTGTAAGTTTACGAGCGCTTCCATAATGGTTGACTTGTCTGTTCCGGCGGTCATAACCATATCGAACAACGCCAGGGCAAATTTTTCTGGAGCTATGGTATCGGTTTTTCTTTTATTTTCTAGAAATCCGATCAACCGCATGAGCAACCGGTTGATCCATTTTAGTTTTCCCAATCCTTTGTTCGATTTTTGTATCAACCACCCTTCAAGTTTTCCCTGTTTCTTCTTTAAATTTTGGAGCAGCGGGTGTTCATAGATCAGCTTTACATATTTGTCATCTGTGCCTGACAGCATGTGGCGTATTGCGTCTTCTAGATGTTTCGCCCGCAGGTTAAAGAAGCTGGAGAAGATCTCCCGGATCTGCATACTTGCAAGGCTTAACAAAAGAAATACAAATATCAGCCCGGTGGCGACTTCTAGAATGACTCCTAAGTTTAGCATGACGAACCTCCTGTTCTCAATATGAAAATAGTGGATACGATATGGGGATTTTGCAAATTGTAGGGGCTTAGGAGAGATTGTTTATTTCTCCAGCCAACTCAGTCCCTGAGCAACGATGCGTCAACCATTTATGCAATATACATTAAATTCGAAAACCACGCAAGTAAAAAAAAGGGTTAATTTTGACCCTATTTATCTTCCATCCCAGGCTGAATAATATTCCCCCAACACTTCCTGCCCCTGCGGCCCTTGCAGACAGAGCATCAGGATGCGGGCCGCCCCTTCCGGCTCCTGGGCGGACAGCGTCAGGACCGGCAGGGTCAAGCCCAGTTCCAGGGTTCGTACCTCGCCGGTTGCCCAGCTTTGAGGGAGAAATCCAATCGCGGCCGGGTCCGCGGACACCGCCTCCAGCATGGCGGATGGGTCAGGGGCCAGGTTTGCCAGGGGCGTCACCGACCCGCCTTCCGGCCAGGCGGCGACAAAAGCACGGCGCACCTCATCGCCCTCCGGCGCTGCCCATACCTGGATCGCCAACTCCTCCCCGCCCACCTTGCTCCATTGCCGGAACCGCCCGCTGAAAATAGCTTCCAGGTCATCGGCGTTCAGTTGGTCCAGGATGTCGTTGGACGGGTGGGTGATGATGAGGATCCGCTCCCCGGCCAGCGGCGCAGCGAAGTTGGGCATTTCGTCTGGCTCCCCCAAGCGTAAGGCCAGGTCAACCTCTTCCAGGTCAATGAATCCGGCGGGAATCTCCTCCACCACCAGCGCGATCTCCGGGTGGGCGTTGGCGCAAGCGTTGAGAGCCTCCCTCACCGGGCGCGCCGATGGAGTGTGAGCAACGAACACCGCCTCCGGGGTTGGCCGCGGCGTCGCTTCAAGCGGCCCGCTGCATGCGGTCGCTAGAATAATGAGCAGAATGAACAAATACTTTCGCATAAATTATCAAAGGTTCCAACGTTATAGCGTTGAACGTTTAAACGTTAGAACGTTCACACGTTCAACCAAAGTAATAGCGTGATACCAACCACCCCGCAGTAAATGGCAAAGCCGTACAGCGACCCCCGCACCAGATAGCTCAATAACCAGCGGATCACCAGATACCCGACCAGGGCAGCGGTGATGAACCCGGCCGCGAAGGGCAGCCAAAGGTCCGCCAGGTTGGGGGCGGTGAGCAATTCAGTCCCAGAGAGCAGCCCCGCCGCCAGCATGATGGGCGTCGCCATCAGGAAGGCGAAGCGGGCCGATGCGGGGCGTTCCAGGCCGCGGGTCATCCCGCCGGTGATGGTGGCCCCGGAGCGCGAGACACCGGGCAGCAGGGCCAGGATTTGGAACGCGCCGATCCACAGGGCATCCTGCCAGGTGAGCGCCTCCAGAGATCGGCTGCGTTTGCCCAATTTCTCGCCAATGACCAGCAGGACCGCCGTCAGCAGCAAGAAGAGCGCCGTTGTGGAAGGAGCTTCAAACGTCTGTTTGATTCCATCTCGAAATAACAAACCCGCCGCCCCCGCCGGGAGAGTCGCCAGAACCAGATACCAACCCATCCTGGCCTGCAAATCTGCGAAGGGTTGGCCTCGCCGCACCCCCGCCAGTACCGCCCGCAAAATCCCCATCAAATCATCCCAGAAGTAAACCACCACCGCCGCCAGCGTGCCAAGCTGCACCAGCACGTCGAACAGGAAAGCCTCCTGGAGCGGGATGTCCCAGCCCAGCAAGTGAGGTGCCAACACCAGATGCCCCGAACTGGAAATGGGCAGGAATTCCGTAACCCCTTGCACGATGCCGAGAAGGATAGCTTGGAAAATAGTCATAAGGGGGAGGGAAACAAGTTTACGTTTTTCCTTGTCTACCTGTTTCCTTGTTTACCTGTTTACCTTTCTACTCCTCATAAAAATCCTGAATGAACGCATCGAATCGCCCTTCCACAACCGCCTCCCGCATCTCACCGGTCAACTGGATAAGGGTGTGCAGGTTGTGGATAGAGAGCAAGGTGGCCGAGAGCATTTCCTTGGCCGCGATCAGGTGGCGCAAATAGGCGCGGGTGAAGTTCTGGCAAGTGTAGCAGGCGCACCCTTCCTCGATGGGGCCGGGGTCGCGGGCGTAGGGGGCGTTCTTCAGATTGAGCCGCTCCCCGCGCCGGGTGAAGACCGAATGGTTGCGGGCCATGCGGGTGGGCATCACGCAGTCGAAAAAATCCACCCCCCGCCGCACCGCCTCCACCAGGTCCTGGGGCGTGCCCACGCCCATCAGGTAGCGCGGTTTATCCTCCGGCAGGATGGCGTTCACCAACTCGATGGCAGCCGACATCTCATCTTTGGTCTCGCCCACCGCCAACCCTCCGATGGCGTGGCCGGGGAAACCCAGCGAGGCGATGAACTCGGCAGATTGGGTCCGCAAGTCCGGGAAGACTCCGCCCTGCACGATGCCGAACAAAGCCTGGTCGGCGCGGGACTTGGCTTGCAGGCAGCGTTCAGCCCAGGCGTGGGTGCGGGCCAGGGCCTGTTCATTGTAATCCCGGTCGTAAGGTTCGGGGCATTCGTCGAAGGCCATGATAATGTCGGCCCCCAGGTTCTCTTGGATGGCGATGGCTTTCTCCGGGGTGAAGCGGTGGGTGGAGCCGTCAATGTGACTTTTGAAGGTCACCCCGTCTGCATCCACCTTCCGGGTATCGCTCAACGAAAACACCTGGAACCCGCCCGAATCGGTCAGCAGGGGGCCGGGCCACCCCATGAATTGGTGCAGCCCGCCCATCTCCGCCACCAGCTCGTCGCCGGGGCGCAGGTAGAGGTGGTAAGTGTTCGCCAGGAGGAGGTTGGCCTCCAACTCGCCCAGTTGAGCCGGGGTGAGGGCCTTGACCGTCGCCTGAGTGCCCACCGGCGCGAACACCGGCGTCTGGACAGCCCCATGCGGCGTGTGGAAAACCCCCGCGCGTGCGCCGCCATCGGCAGCCTCAAGTTGGAAGGTGAAGGATTCGGGCATAGATTATTCCTGGAGCGAACGTCCGTATTCTACCAACAATCAGCTTGAGGTGTAAGGTGGCGCGCAATGCGAAACCTCCCGCAGGTTTAAGTAACCTTCGGTTCCCAACCTGCGGGAGGTTAGTTCGTAGGGGCGGACCGATGTCCGCCCAAATGTCCTCCTCAAAACAATTCCTATTTTTTTCACACATTCACAGCCATTCGTAAATTGGGAGATATTCTTCTACGGCATCAGCGGCCAGAACAACGGCAAGACCAATAACGTCACAACCATCAGGATGATGGTCAGCGGCAGGCCCACCTTCACGTAATCCCGGAAGCGATAGCCTCCCGGCCCCATGACCAGGATATTGGAAGGATGCCCCACCGGACTCAAGAAGGTGGTCGAGGCCGCCACCGCCACCAGCATGATCATGGCGTAGGGGGAAAGGTCCATGTGGCTGGCGGCGCTGAGGGCGATGGGAGCCATCAGCACGATGACCACCGGGTTGGGCATCACCTGGGAGGCCAGCAAGGTGAGGGTGTACAGCCCCGCGGCCAGGGCCATCGGCCCCAGCGGCTCGGTGAGATTGACCACCCCCTCGGCCAGGAATTGGGCCGCTCCGCTGTTCTGCATGGCGATCCCCAGCGGCAGCATCCCGGCGATCAGGAATATCACCTGCCAGTGGATCGAGCGGTAGGCTTCCTCCATGTTCAGGCATCCCGACGTTACCATCAACGTCGCCCCCACCACCGCGGCGATGGAGATGGGCAGCCAGCCCAACATCACCGACAACACGACCCCGCCCAGGATAATGGCCGCCAGGGGAGCTTTTTTCTTCCGGGGAGGGGTTTGCGCTTCACCGGCCAACACCAGGAAATCCGCTTCGCTTCCCAGCACTCTCACACGGTCTCTCCGGCCGTAGACCAGCAGCGCATCCCCGAAGCGCAGGGCCATGTCCCGCAGGTCGAAGCGGTAGGCCTCCCCGCCCCGCCAGATGGCGAGGATGTTCAGCCCGTACTTCTCCCGGAAGTTGATCTGCCGGAGGGTCTTGCCCACCAGCGTGGTGTGCGGCGAGAGCGCCACCTCCACCAACCCCACCCGTTCTGATTCTAGTTCGCTCAATTCGGGGATTGCCTCTGCGTCAACCTCCAGGTTTTGCAGCCCTCGCAGCACCTGAATATCTTCCACCTTGCCCTTGATGATGAGCTTATCCCCGGCCCTGATCTGCATATCGGGGTCGGGCATCAATTGGGTTTCCCCCTCCCGGATAACGCCCATCACGCCCAGCCCGAAGGCGTCTCCCAGATGGCTTTCGGTCAGGGTCTTTCCGGCCAGGGTGGAGGCCTGGGGAATGGCGAACAGGTGCAGCCTCTCTTGCAGTCGGTAGACCTCGGCGGACTCCGATTTGGAGACCAGAAAATTAGGGGTATTTCGCAAAAAGTCCAACTGCTCCTGAGTGGCTTGGACCAGCAAGGTGTCGCCGTGTTGGAGGGGGATGTCCTGGAAATCGGTGCGGATTGGCCCAGTTTTGCGCCCTATGGCGAGCACGATAGGCCCAAAGCGCTGCCGGAATTCTATTTCGGCGATGCTGTGGCCCAGATAGGCGGAACGCTGGGTCAAGCCGACCTCGGCTATTTCGATCTGGGTCGAGGTCAGATCCTCGATGGTCAGGTTGACGTCCTCCTCACCGTTGGTCTCCATCCGCAGGGTAGCCCCGTTGCCAAAATCGGCCAGCCGGTCGAGGCGTCCCGTCACCAGAAGCCGGTCTCCAGAGCGCAGCAAGACGCTGGGTTCTGGGGCCAGTTCGGTGTCCCCGTTGCGGAGGATGCCGATGACGTTCAGGCTCAGGGCCGACCCCAGGCGACTTTGCGCCAGAGTCTTACCCGCCAGGGTCGAGTCCTCCGGCAGGCGGATGACGAAGAGCCTCTCTTGCAGCTTGAAGACTTTCCCCGGGTCCTGCTCTGGTTTGGCGAAGTCTTGGGTCATTGTCCGGGCGGGGAGCAATCGCCGCCCGATCAACGCCATGTAGAGGATGCCGACCAGCATCACCGGCACCCCTACCCAGGCGTAGTCGAAAAGGTCGAAAGGGCGCAGGCCGAAATCGCCCAGGATGTCGCTGGCCAGGATGTTGGGCGGCGTGCCGATCAGGGTCGTCATCCCGCCCAGCAGGCTGCCGAAGGCCAGCGGGATCAGCAGCTTGGAGGGAGGGCGGCGGGTGCGCCGGGCCACATCAATCACCACCGGCAGCATCATCGCCGTCACGCCCACGTTGTTCATGAAGGCCGAGAGAACCCCCGCAGAGAGCATGATGATGACCATCAGGCGGACTTCATTCCGGCCCCCAAAACGCCTCATCTGGCGGCCCAGCAGGTTGGCGATCCCGGTCCGGGAGAGGCCGCTGCTGATGATGAAGACCGCCCAGACCGTCACCACCGCCGGGCTGCTGAACCCCGAAAGGGCCTCTTCCGGCGTGACCAGCCCGGTCAGAGCCAGCGCGCCCAACACCAGCAGCGCCACCAGGTCCACCCGCACCCGCTCGGTGACAAAAAGCAGGACGGCCAGCCCCAGGATGATTAAGGTCGTAGTGATCTCAGGAGTCAAATCAATCCCCCTTGCTCGATACACCGGATGATCTTCAACAGGCCAGCGGTGAAGTCAATTCCGGTCAAAGGACAACCATCTGTGGCGCTCATCTAAACGATTATACTCAGGATTTCCGCCCTAACCCCTTCCTAACACCTATGAAAGTTGTTAGGGCGAGCGGTTAGATGATGAATGTTTATTTCAAACTTATTACCACAGAGACACAGAGTCCACGGAGAAAAACTTAAAAACTCTGTGTTCTCTGTGTCTCTGTGGTGAAATGTTTGTAGTGGACTCCTCTCCCAATGTTATAATTCCCCCACTATCCACCCCACCTATCGTTCATTGAGGACCCCTTGACTCCCCCAAAAAAATTGACTCCTTTAATCGTCCTGGTCTTCCTGCTCTTGAACGGATGCGCCCAGTCGGAGCCAACGCCCACCCTCGCGCCCACCTCCACCTCCATCACCACGCCCATCCCCACCCTCACACCCACCGCCACCCCCCTATGGGACCTGGTCGTCATCGGCGATTCCACCCTCCAGGGGGTGGGGTCGTATTACGCCGGACAACTGCATGACTACCTGGACGTCGGGGTCAGGTTCCACGAACGGATCATCGAAAATTTGAACGCTCGCCGTCTGTTGAAGATGCTGGAAGAGGACGAGGCCCTGCGTGAGTTGATCGCGGAGGCGGAGGTGGTCGTCTTCCAGGCCGATTCGAGAGGCTCCATGTCGGAGACCTTCCCCGGCGATTGGAACTGTGAGAGCAGCCGCCGGGAGCCGGAGTACTGCCTCCCGGAGACTTTCTTCGCCTACAAGTCCGATCTGCGGGACATCATCGAGGCGATCTTCTCCCTCCGGGACGGCGCGCCCACCCTACTGCGCATGTTGGATTTCTACGCCCCGATCTACAGTCGGTGGCAGACCTGGGGCATTCAAGAGGCCTGCACCTTCTGCTGGGAGACGCAGAACGCGGCCATCCACCAGGTCGGCGAGGAGTACGGCGTCCCGGTGGCCCGCGTCTACGATGTCTTCAACGGCCCCAACCATGACGAAGACCCGGCCCAGAAGGGCTACCTCAACCCCAACGACACAACCCCCAGCCCCCGAGGCCAGGCCATCATCGCCTTGCTGCTCGGCAATCTGGGGTATGTGGCTACGGAGGTCGGTGGGCGGTGAGGTAAAGATATTTAGAAAGAGAACATTTTGCTAGTGTTATGTCAATTATGATTTGACAGGTTGATGTCCGCCAACCTTGCGAAGGTTGTTTGGTAAAATCACTTATTTTGCCCTCGAGAACATTTTTTTACCAGGTTTGAAGCCTGAGCAACCTTCGCAAGGTTTAGCGCATCTCTGCGAATGAGCCTTGACAGATTACTAGTTTATTGAGAATATTGATTAGTATTACAGCGCAAGGTTCAGTAAAAAGGCATGAAAATGATGTCCGGATCCAC
>CBDUUP010000162.1:0-9405 GCA_965370435.1 uncultured Anaerolineales bacterium
AAGTTCAAGTGAATTAGCAAGTGATGGATTTAGTTCATTGGCTGAAGCAGGTGCGGATGAAGCAGAGGCAATCTCAAATGCTGAAGCGGATCGAATGAAAAGTATGGAACGTCAGCGAACACGGAATAACCTCGCAGATCAAGCATTTCTAATACTCCGCAATATTATAGAAACTCTTTTCGAAAGGATATGTGACGCCGCTCCCACCGCTGAAGTTATACAAGTCCATTCACACCGTCAAGAAATAAAGTTTGGAAAGACAAATATATTTATAGAGAATATGAGCCATAGTGATCCCTTGCCTGTAGATGCTTTTCAAAATTCAGGATGGGATGTAATAGCTGGGGCAATCATTTTAATCATTCAGGATACATCTCAAAGGTACGAATGGGGTGCGAATCTTTGGTACACAAATATGGGAAAAGGAGATGAGTATCGTTGGTGGGAAATTCCCTACATGCACAACCCATTATTGGCCATGCACACTTCTTATCAACCCTTTGCTTTAAATGATCTTGTTTTAGCCGATCAAGCCGCTTCACCAGTTATGGGCAAAGTTCAATTTGCTGCAACACCGCGTATGATAGACGACGAAAATATTGAAGATTTTTGCGACCGTTGGGCAAAATTACTAGCGATAGCTTATAAAGGGCAACTCAGGCAGCCTTCACAACTTCCTCTTCCTGACTAAACTGACCAACCCTAGAAACCTGCCAGATTCCACAAATATCACGTACAATAATGAAGCGCCACCAACTATCCAACTACCCAACTATATAACTACCCCACCAGGCCCCCCATGAAAACCGACCTCGACACCCTCATGCAAAAGAACGACCTCGACGCCCTCCTCATCACCGGCCCCGCCCAGCACAACTCCGCCATGTACTACATGACCGGCGGCGGCCACCTCACCAACGCCGACCTCATCAAGAAGCGCGGCGAGGACCCCATCCTCTTTTACAACCCCATGGAGCGCGACGAAGCCGCCAACACCGGCCTGCGCACCAAGAACCTGGTGGACTATAATTACCCCGAGCTGCTCAAGCAAGCCGAAGGCGACCGCGCCCTGGCCTTTGCCATGCGCTACCAGAATATGCTCGAAGAGCAGGGTCTCAGCGGCGCCCGCGTCGCCCTCTACGGCAAGGTGGAATTCGGCGGCCTGTATTCAGTCTTCCGCGCCCTGGAGAAGCTGATGCCCGACCTCACCCTGGTTGGCGAAGTGGGCGACTCCACCCTGATGCACGCCCGCATGACCAAGGACGAATCCGAGATCGAGCGCATGCGCGCCATCGGCCAGATCACCACCTCCGTCGTCGGCGAGACCGCCAATTTCCTCACCTCCCACAAGGTCAAGGACGGCGTGCTGGTCAAAGCCGACGGCCAACCCCTCACCATCGGCGAAGTCAAGCGCAAGATCAACCTCTGGCTGGCCGAGCGCGGCGCCGAGAACCCCGCCGGAACCATCTTCGCCATCGGCAGCGACGCCGGAGTCCCCCACTCCACCGGCAACCCCGACGACCTCCTCGAACTGGGCAAGACCATCATCTACGACATTTTCCCCTGCGAGACCGGCGGCGGTTATCACTACGACTTCACCCGCACCTGGTGCCTCGGCCACGCCCCCGACGAAGCCCAGGCCCTCTACGACGACGTATTCGACGTCCACCAGACCATCATGTCCGAGATCAAAGCCGACACCCCCTGCAAGGTCTATCAGGACAGCGCCTGCGACCTCTTTGAAGCCCAAGGCCACCCCACCATCCGCCAGGACCACACCCTCCAGGAGGGCTACGTCCACAGCCTGGGCCACGGCCTGGGCCTCAACATCCACGAAAGCCCCTGGTCCGGCTCCAACGCCAACGACGAAGTCGACCGCATGACTCCCGGCGTCGTCTTCACCGTCGAGCCGGGCCTCTACTACCCCTCCCGCGGCATGGGCTGCCGCCTCGAAGACTCCATCACCGTCCGCCCCGACGGCCAGATCGAAATCCTCTCCGAATACCCCCTGGACTTCGTACTACCCATGACGTAAGGGCAACCCTTGTGGTCGCCCCCCCCCGTAGGGGCAACCCTTGTGGTTGCCCCCGACATCACGAGAATAACCATGACCAACTTCCCCCCCGCCCGCATCCTGGGCCTCGAATCCTCCTGCGACGAAACCGCCGCCGCCGTCGTCGCCGACGGCCGCCGCATCCTCTCCTCCGTCGTCGCCACCCAGTTCGACCTCCACGCCGAGTTCGGCGGCATCTTCCCCGAAGTCGCCTCCCGCGAGCACATCCGCGCCTTCAACCCCGTCATCGAAGAAGCCCTCAAGCAGGCCCACATGCAGCTCGCCGACCTCGACGCCATCGCCGTCACCCGCGGCCCCGGCCTCCCCGGTTCGCTGGTCGTCGGCGTCAACCTCGCCAAGGGTCTGGCCCTGGGGAGCGGCCTCCCCCTCATCGGCGTCAACCACCTCGAAGGCCACCTCTACTCCGCTTGGCTATACGCAAACCAGAACGGCGACGACCCGCCCCCCGAACCCGAGTTCCCCCTCCTCGCCCTGCTGGTCTCCGGCGGGCACACCGAACTGGTCGTGATGACCAACCACCTCGAATACCAACGCCTCGGCGGCACCCTCGACGACGCCGCCGGTGAGGCCTTCGACAAAGTAGCCCGCATGTTAGGACTCTCCTACCCCGGCGGACCCGCCATCCAGGAGACCGCCCAATCCGGAAACCCCACCGCATTCAAGTTCCCCCGCGCCTGGCTGGAAGACACCTGGAATTTCTCCTTCAGCGGACTCAAGACCGCCGTTCTCCGGGAGATCCGCCGCCTGGAAGAAGAAGACGTAGTCCCCCTCCCCGTCGCCGACCTCGCCGCCAGCTTCCAGGCCGCCGTCGTCGACGTCCTCGTCGGCAAGACTCGCCGCGCCGCCCAAACCTCCCAGGCCAAAGAACTCCTCATCGCCGGAGGCGTCTCCGCCAACCAAAGCCTCCGCAGATCCATCGCCAAGGGAGCGCCCGCCGCCGTCCACCTCCCCCCCATCGAACTCTGCACCGACAACGCCGCCATGATCGCCGCCGCCGGATACTACCGCTTCGTCCACGGCCACACCGACGGAATGGACATGGACGCCCTCCCCACCTGGCCCCTCTCCGAGTTATAAAAAAATATTGACCATCAAGCATCTTCTAAACAAGTCCCGTGATCCCAAGCCAGCCTTTCAGTCCGCCGAAGGGCGGACTTCGTAAATGTCCGTGCGACTTTAGTCGCTGAGTCACCCTATCTCGAAAATCATAATTATGCGATAAAATACTATAACCTTCAACCTTCAACCCAATCCCCCACCATCAAGGAGCATACCCCATGACCGAACAAGTCTACCAAACCCTCGCCCAAACCCTCGACGCCCTCCCCCACGGCTACCCCGCCACCGACACCGGCGCGGAGCTTCGCCTCCTGGAGAAAATGTTCACCCCGGAGGAAGCCGCCCTGGGCAGCATATTGCAGCCCCGCCTCGAACCGGTGGACGCCATCGCCGAACGCGCCGGCCTCGACCCCGACACCGCCCTGACCGCCCTCAAAGGCATGACCGCCAAAGGCCTCATCCGCTACCGCAAGAAAGACGACCTCCACCTATTCTCCCTGATGCCCTTCGTCATCGGCTTCTACGAGGCCCAACTCCCCCACATGGACGAGGAGCTGGCCGCCCTCGTAGAGCAATACTTCCTCGATTCGGGCGGCGCGCTGGTTCGTCCCGCCCCCTCCGTCCACCGGGTCATCCCCGTCGGAGAGTCCATCCCCTCCGGCATGCAGGTCTATCCCTACGAGCAGGCCTCCTACCTGCTGGAGACCGCCAAAGATTGGGGCGTCCGCGACTGCATCTGCCGCACCCAGAAGAAACTCATTGACCAGGCCTGCGAGCACCCCATCGAGAACTGCCTGGTCTTCGCCCCCGTCGAGAATTACTTCGTGACCAGCAAGATCGACCGCGCCATCACCAAAGAGGAAGCCTTCAAGATCCTCGACGAGGCCGCCCAGGCCGGGCTGGTCCACTCCCCCGGCAACTACCAGGACGGCAACACCTATATCTGCAACTGCTGTTCCTGTAGCTGCGGCATCATGCGGGGCGTGACCGAGTTCGATATCCCCACCGCCGTCGCTCGCTCCAATTTCCTCATGACCGTGGACGAGGAGATCTGCAACGGCTGCCTCGACTGCCTCGACCGCTGCCAGTTCGACGCCATCTCCATCCCCGACCTCATGTGCGAGATTGACCTCGCCCGCTGCATGGGCTGCGGCTCCTGCTCCCTGGTCTGCGGCGTGGACGCCCTCATCCTGGCCCGCCGCCCCGATGCCGAAACCCTCCTCCCCCCCATCACCGAGAAAGAATGGATCGCCCAACGCGTCGATGCCCGCGGGATGTAAAGGAGAGTATAATCCCAGATAGCTTTCGGAGTTTATGCGATGACGATGGATGAATTGTTGGATTCGAACCGGGAGGAGATTCTGGCCCTTGCCGCCCAATACGGCGCTTCTAACCTGCGCCTGTTTGGATCGGTCGCCCGCGGGGAGACTTCACCCGGAAGCGATATTGACTTCCTGGTGGAGATGGAACCCGGCCGCAGCTTGTTTGACCTGGGCGGCTTGCTGATGGATTTGCAAGACCTGCTGGGCTGCGAGGTGGACGTCGTCACCGAGAAAGGGCTGCGCGCCCGCATCCGCCAGCGCGTCCTGGACGAGGCGGTAGCCTTATGACCGCCAGAGACGACCCGCGAGATGTAGAGCCTGAACTAACCTGATCCACCGGCCGGAGGTCGCCCTCCGCGGTCTCCGGCCTTTCAAACAAAAAAAACTCTGCGAATCTCCGCGTTCTCCGCGTCTCTGCGGTGAATCCTTTACGACAGTTGCTTCCTCAACACCCCTCCCGAAGGAGACCACCATGAAATGGGTAACCCGTTCCCACGTCCACGTAGACCGCGTGGCCTGTCCCTGGTTGATCACCCGCTTTATCGACTCAGACGCCGAGTTCCTCTTCGTCCCCAAAAGCCAGGTGACCAAAGTCGCCCAGCAAACCGGAGCCACCCCCTTCGACGCCCCCGGAGTCGAGCTAGGCCACCGCGACGGCAAGTGCTCCTTCGAAACCATCATCGAACACTACGGCCTCACCGACCAAGCCTTGCTGCGCCTGGCCAAGATCGTCCACAGCGCCGACGTGGCCGCCGACCGGGACGCCGACCCCATCGCCCCCGGCCTGGAGGCCATCGCCGTCGGCTACAGCCTCCGCTTCCCCGAAGACCTGGACAACCTCCCCCAGCAATTCGACGTCTACGACGCCCTATACGCCTGGTGCCGCCTGCAGGTATCCAAAGAGACCTAAAGCGATCCCCCTTCTTCTCGTTGTCCCGCGCTATTGGTTCACGGTGAGTGGTTTCGCTTTACGAGTTTTGTTCCAGCTTGCGATGAAAGCAAACCCGATGAGCGTCGTGGAAGCGGGTCCTATTCCAATATGTAAGGGCATTCTTCCAATCATCATAAACAAGGGTGAAAACATTGATAAGATCCCCATAAACGTGAATATGATCCCTCCAACCAGTTCGAATTTCCAGGGAAGCCAGGCGATGACCGCCCAAACCAAGAAAAAGGGTGCGTATGAGAGAGGCGAGAAAGAAGTATCGGGATTCCTCGACGCGGCTACCATGGCGAATACCAAAGAGATCACTCTACCGAACGCCCAAATGATCAACATACCGAGCGCAGTTCCGCGCAACCAGTTCTTTTCCATACCTTGTTGAGTCTCCATGTGTTTCTCTTTTTCCTAAGCTAGCTGACATTCGCATCTTCAATATATCATGGTTTACCTGCCAGGTGAGCGCCCCCCCCCTGCTCTTCACCCTCCCCGCCCATCGCCGTGGGCTACAGCCTCCGCTTCCCCGAAGACCTGGAAAACCTCCCCCAACAATTCGACGTCTACGACGCCCTATACGCCTGGTGCCGGCTGCAGGTGTCCAAAGAGAGGTAGAGGGACTGCATTGAGATGATCTAACGGCCGGAGGCTGCCTTCTGGCGGTCTCCTGCAGTTTCGGTTTTTCGTTGGGACAGAGGGGAACTTGCCAACGCCACCATGCACCGTATCAAAGAGGTGGTGAAGAAAAGATACCTATTGCCTTGACTTTAAGGTAAAGATTCTATCCAGTAACAATTCTGTAGGAAATTCTCTCCTAGATTTCATCTCAAGCATTTCCACAATATCATCCTCCCCTAGTAAGATTACCATTTTTTCTTGAGTTCTCCACTCATTCTTCTGTGCTTCAATAGCGCCGTGCGTTCGGGTATTTTGTGAAACAGCTTCTTTCGTCTCTTGAGGAACTTTACGAGCAGCAATAATACCCAATCTTCCTAAGCCATGCTTTTTTAAATACTTCCCAGAGAAGCCAACAACCGTATCACCATTTATTTCTTTTGTGTAATTCTTTGCATCAACAATAATTCCTGAGGCGTCATACTCCCTCCCTGCGTTCATCCAAAATCCCTCAGATGCTCTATTTTGGAATATGAGATCTCGCTCATGGTAGCCTTGATCTGTCTTTGATTGCGCTATTGGTTCACTCAGGGCACGGGCAGGAGGAAGATCTTCGCAAAAAAGGAAGATAAAAATCTCCTCAATAATATCCTCAAGTGGTTTAGCTTTCCCAACAGGAGTCTCTATCAACCTATGGATTAATTCTTCTGCCCTACGTGATATTAAGGTATCAGGACGTCGGTGGGCTGATGGGCCAGCAAGCATAACCAAACACTGATCTGGCAATTCGTTTGCGTACGCGTTTTCCCAATTCTTGCCAATCTCTACCCCCATAACATTACTAACATCTTCAGCATACCGTTGATGCAGATCATAAATTGCTTGGATATTCTGTTCAGAGTCTCCAGGTAAACTATCAATGGCATCATAAACTTCACCAAATTTTATACAAAAGGAGTCGATGTCTCGCCTACGAAGATCATGCGCAAAATTTACGGCGCTCACCGCCTGCATTTTAGCATCTCCTTCGTCCAGCGCATCGGTAAAAATATTCACCTCGTACCCATCTAATTCATCTGGCATGTTCAACCCAGCACTAGCTACCGCGAACCGACGATCTACACATTGAGAACAAGTGCCACAATGGGGGTGTATTATTGTTCTACGTGACTGAGCACACGAAGACGCTAAGGGAATAAGATCTTCGCAACCATGTTGGATCAATAAATCAATGATCTCTCTCCTGGTCTTCCAGATAAAAGGTGTTTCAATACTGAATTGTTTGCCAAACAATTCAGAAGCAAGGTCTTGAAATAACATGATGACCCGGGGATGGGTTGAGCGTGTGGCTTGAGAACCCAGTACCTGTGCCAGACGAGGAAAATTGAAACTGGTAATGCCATTTTCAAATACTTCTAATTTGTTAAATTCTAATTCATTGGCTACCAATGAGCCTAGCGTCAAAAAGAGGAAAGAACGACTTCGCTGAGAGCTCTCACGCGCATTATTACCACCCACTCGGTTAATCTTTACCCCAAGGTGAGGAAAACTCCATTTAGCTGGAAGCTTACGTAAGAAAGGAGTCAGAGTTCTCTGTAGCTTTACCAGGCTAGGGCGTGTTTGATGGCTAACTAGTACAGGCCTGCGTTCATTGGCATTGAGATAAACTGCTCCTGCTAAAGAGTCTAACCCTCCAGAAAACAAAGCTACACCATCTGCATTGGGGCTCGGAGGAAGTGCATCGCTAATAGTTTTAAATGACAATTGCTCGGGGACTTCTTCGCGCTGAGTAAAAATAAAAGTAAATTTATCCTCAGTTAAATACTCCAGTAGATCAATTAGATTAGATGTAACTGTCTCACGTTGCCATATTTCCAATTCTCTTACAGGTATTACAAAGGTAAACCTGCGAACCCAATTCTCCTGGAACAAATCTTTTTCTGTGCCTCGACGTACCGAATTATCAGCGTAATATATGAACGCTGCAATGTCCAATAGGTCTCGATTTACAGAATCAAGTTTTCTAAGCAGCCAGTGGGAAATATTCCATACTTCAAGTCGGAGATTCCTTCCAGGGGGGTTTTGATTAATGTGAAGCACATCATCGAAACCCTCAATGGGGCCAGATGGCTTTGCGTTATCACAAAGTGCAAGTATGTTTCCCATCACTGAACCTGGCTGAGATTTATATCTTCGAGCACTTTTTTAAGTGCTACATACGCAAAGCTAACAGCATCGGAGTGTGAAATATAGCCTTGTTGCCATGAGCGTTTCGAATACCATCCCCCTGAAAATGTTTGAATTATTCGCGCCGTTTGACTAGCAAATGCCCCCAGTGCGAGCTCGAAATCACCCATAACCTGAATATTTGAGAATCGTCTCCCGGGGCCGAGGTGATTAGAAGTTTCCTTGTCGAGGATAAACATCATTGTTCGGCGTAAAAATGATGTAAAATAGCCATGAAGGAGGTCGCCGAAATTCTGTTGAGTGGAGTATCTTTTTAGAGCGAACTGTATTTCGGTTAGCCCCGCTCCAAATAAAGTGTTTGCATATGTTCCTATTGTGCGGGTTAGAGATTCTCTCAATGCTAACCCAGCGATATTATTTATAGCAGTGTGTGGGATTAAATTCGAGAGATGACGTTCGGTCACCCGCGATGTCATTGCCAAAAATTCTGTTGCAGTAGTTGATTCAGTGACCTGGATGTTTAGGTGTATCAAATCGCTCTTGAATTCTTTACTGCGAGAAGCCCGAGTCAATTGGGCTATGAGCCAAATACAATAACCCACACTTGCTAGGGCGGACTCACTTTGAAGAATTTCTTTTGAGTTAATGAGTACTTTGTCAGCGACTTGGCTAGCATGAGCTTCCGAATCTCCTAAGAGACCAATGACATCTTTCCACTTCGGATACTTTGGCAAAACACCTAATCGAATATGGCCCATTATTTCCTCCTACTTAATATCTGGAAAAGTCACTGCACAACAGAAGAATACTGAGGTTTCCAGGTGACTTTTCATCGTTTTCACTTACTGCATATAATATAGTACCGCAAATCTCTGCTAATTTCCTCGCTAAATTATATCATTGAATTCTGAATCATATTCTCTAAAATCATCTACACTAAAACATCCATTGCCAAACACCCGCGCCCGCAAGTCGCCCCTTTCGCGTTTTTCGCGCCTTTTCGCGTCCTTCGTGTTCCAATCGCCCCCCTGCATCCTGAGCCTGCCGAAGGGCCATCCTGAGCCTGCCGAAGGATGTCAATAACTTTACAAACCTGTTCGCCGCGTCCGCAGGTCGCCCCTTTCGCGTTTTTCGCGCCCTTTCGCGTCCTTCGCGGTCCAATCGCCCCCCTGCATCCTGAGCCTGCCGAAGGGCCATCCTGAGCCTGCCGA
>CBDUUP010000163.1:0-9403 GCA_965370435.1 uncultured Anaerolineales bacterium
GTTTCGTGGTTATAATTTTTCATATGATTGTGCATACTTTGTTTGATATCTCTATTAGTGGTTAAAAATCTTCCCTATCAACCCCCCAGACCCGAATCGTGAGCTATGTCCCTCAAAATATGTGATATTTGTCACATGTCCGCGACCTCAATTTTGGGTATGATATAGATGTCATTCGAGAATTCAGATTTTATTTATGGATTCCACTGTTTTGACAGTGAGAGGAGATTCAGGAACTATGTTCGATACCGAAGCTGTATCTGTTGACGTAGGCGCCCGCCTGCGTGAACTGCGAACCGCGCGCGAACTATCCATGCGCGCCCTGGCTCGCGCCAGCGGACTCTCGGCCAACGCCCTGAGCATGATCGAGCGGGGGAAGAGTTCACCCTCCGTCAGCACCTTATATAAATTGGCCGACACCCTGGGCGTCCCCATCACCGCCTTCTTCTCCGACCAGCCGCCCACCGATGAGATCGTTTTCGTCAAAGCTTCTGAACGCACCCGGGTGCCCTTCCGGCGCGGCCTCTGGGAGGGATTGGGCGGCGAGTTCTTCAAAGGGAGGGTGGAACCCTTCATGCTGACTCTCGAAAGCGGGGCCAGCAGCGGGCCTTTCGGGATGGTCCACACCGGCCATGAATTCGTCCTTTGCTATCGGGGGCAGTTAGAATACCATATTGAGGGCGAGCGCTTCCTTCTGGAGGCGGGCGACAGCCTGCTCTTTGCCGCCCACCTGCGCCACCGTTGGCGCAATCCCGGCAAGACGGTCACCAATTCTATGTTCGTCCTCTCTGGCTTTGCCGAAGACGACAGCCCCGGTGAATACCATCTCTCCGCCACTAAAGATCAAGAGGAAGCGTGCGAAGAGGAGTTGGAGTTAGAAGAAATACCGGAAGAAGTTTAACGTTAGAACGTTTCAACGTTGAAAAAAAACCTCCTAGTTACATAAACGCCGATTCCCCGCGTCAACGCGCTCATCAAAGTCGGGTGTATTTCAGTTTGGGGGTTTGAGTGACTAAAGTCACACAAACGTTTACGAAGTCGGCCTGCGCCGACTTGACGATGTTTTAGTCCGCCGAAGGGCGGACTACGCAGTTGTTGGTGCGACTTTAGTCGCTGTGTCGCGCGAATTTCCCCCAAAACTGAAATGCACCCGTCAAAGTCCGCTGCAAGGCGGACTTCTTCTTTTTCGAGACCATTTTCCGCCGTCTCTACCCTCCAACCCACCAACCTTTAACGTTCCAACGCACCAACGTTTCCACGTTCCAACGTTTTGTGGTAATCTTGTGCACAAGTACGTAGCTGTGGACGCCTGACGCTATGCCAGAAAATTCCAGCTATGAACTCATTAAGCCATTATCTTTCGTAAATTTACTTAACCTGGTAGACCAAAAAAACCGCATGTCTTTCCATCGAATTATCGTCAAACTTGGGACCTCAACTCTCACCGCCGGTACGCCCAATCTTTCCTTGCCCCATTTGATCGACCTGGTGCGTCAGATGACGACCCTGCGCGCCGGCGGCAGCGAGGTTGTCCTGGTCTCTTCCGGGGCCATGATCGCAGGCAGCGAGGCCTTGAACTTTCCTGAGCTGCCCAAATTCATCCCTGCCAAACAGATGTTGGCGGCAGTGGGACAACCCCGTCTGATGGCGGTGTACACTCAATTCTTTGGAATGTATGATGAAACTGTCGCCCAGGTGCTGCTCACCCGGGCGGACCTCTATGACCGCCGCCGTTATCTGAACGCCCGCAACACCCTGGAAGCCCTTCTGTCGCAGCAGGTTGTGCCCATTATCAATGAGAATGACGCCGTAGCGACGGAAGAGATCCGCCTGGGTGATAATGACAATCTCTCGGCTCTGGTGGCTACTCTCATCGAAGCCGATTTGCTCGTTTTGCTCACCGACCAACCGGGCTTGTTCACCGCCGATCCGCGCCTGGATGCGGAAGCCGAACTCGTGGCCGAAGTGGCCGCCGGTGAGATCCCCGCCGAACTGTGGCGCGCCGCCGGAGGCTCCACTACGGGATTGGGCGTGGGCGGGATGCTGACGAAATTACAGGCCGCCGAGCTGGCCCGTCGCTCTGGGACCACAGTCGTGATCGCCCAGGGAGATGAACCGGACGTCTTGCTGCGCATTATGGGCGGTGAACCGGTAGGCACCCGCTTTCTTCCCACCCATACCGCCCTGGAGAGCCGTAAACGGTACATCTTGGCCGGGGTCCAAACTTCCGGTGAAATTACAGTGGATGAGGGCGCGGTAGAAGCCCTCCGCCAGGGAGGCAGTTTGCTGTCGGTCGGGATGGTGCAGGTAAATGGAGACTTTAGCCGCGGCGATACCGTCAAGGTCACTGACCCCTCTGGAAAAGAGGTCGCCCGCGGCCTGGTCAATTATGCTGAGGGTGACCTCGCTCGCCTCTGCGGCCACCAATCGGGGGACATTGAACGCCTTCTGGGCTACTCTTACGGCGACGAAGTCATCCACCGCAACAACATGGTGTTATTGTGAAGTCATTCCGTCAATCATCGTCCCCGTTATGGGAGCATATCAATTTGGGTGAGCGGATAACCACATCGAATAACACAAGCAATGAATTTACCGCGACACCGCGACGAAAGTCGCCATTAGTCGGCGAAGGCCGACTTCGCAAATGTTGGCGCGACTTTAGTCGCTAACCCCCTCGTTATTGGAGCGTGAGAAATGTTAGAAAAAATGGGAACTCAGGCCAGGACGGCCGCCCGCCAACTGGCCCTCGCCGCCACCGAACAAAAGGACGCCGCCCTCCTGGAACTTGCCGATCAACTCTGGCTTCAACGCGAAGCAGTCCTGAATGCTAACCGGTTGGATGTGGACGCCGGAAGCCAGGCTGGACTCACCCCAGCGTTACTTGACCGTCTGACCCTGACCCCCGACCGCCTCCAAGGGATGGCGGCCGGTTTGCAGAGAGTCGCCGCATTGGCGGACCCTATCGGCGAACCCTTTGACGAACGCGCCTTGCCCAACGGCCTCCAGGTGCGCAAGCAGCGCGTCCCGCTGGGGGTTTTGGCCGTGATCTACGAAGCGCGCCCCAACGTCACGGTGGACGTGGCTGGCCTGGCCTTGAAAACCGGCAACGCCGTCATCCTGCGGGGGAGCGGCGAAACGTTGAATTCCAACCAGGCTCTGGTGAAGATCATCCGCCAGGCCATAGAACAATCCGGCCTGCCCGCCGACGCCGTTCAGTTCATTGATGATCCTGACCGGGCGCGGGTGGCTGAACTGCTGAAAATGCACGCCACTATTGATATGCTCATCCCCCGCGGCGGCGCGGCCCTGCACAAATATTGCCGGGAGAACAGCCTCATTCCGGTGATAACCGGGGGGATCGGAATCTGCCATCTATACGTGGACCAGTCGGCCGACCTGGAGGCGGCCCTGAAGATCATCCGCAACGCCAAGATTCAACGCCCTTCGGTGTGCAATGCCCTGGATACGGCCTTGGTCCATCGCGCCGCGGCTGAAGAGTTTCTCCCCCGTTTGGTTGAAACCCTCGCCCAGGATGGAGTCGAATTTCGAGTCTCCCAATCGGCCCAACAGTTTCTGCCGCCAGTTGAAAATGATCTGGTTCAATCTGCGGGACCGGACGACTTTGACACCGAGTGGCTGGCGCTCATTCTGGGTGTGAAAGTGGTGGATAGTTTGGAGGAAGCGATGGGCCACATCGCCGCGCACAGCACAGGCCACTCAGACGGCATCCTGACCCGCAGCGACGAAAACGCCAAGCGTTTTGTCTCCGAGGTGGATTCGGCCGCCGTTTACGTCAATGCCAGCACCCGCTTCACCGACGGCGGTCAATTGGGGCTGGGAGCGGAGATAGCCATCTCCACCCAACGCCTCCACGCCCGAGGTCCTATGGGCCTGCGAGAACTGACCACCTATAAATGGGTGATTGAGGGGCAAAACCACATCCGGGAATAAAGCCGGACTTTCTTGGCGTGGAAACGTGACCAAAGAAGGAATTGCCTGCGGGGGGGATGCGGTATAATTTACCTGATTATGTCTGTTTCCTCGGAGGAAGTATGCCTGAAGAACCCATGATTCGCGTCCTGGTCGCCAAACCCGGCTTGGACGGCCATGACCGCGGCGCAAAAATTGTGGCCCGCGCCCTGCGCGACGCCGGGATGGAGGTCATCTACACCGGCCTGCGCCAAACCCCCGAAATGATCGCCGAAGCCGCCTTGCAGGAAGACGTGCAGGTGGTCGGCCTTTCGATCCTCTCCGGCGCCCACATGGCTCTGGCCCCCCGCGTCCTCGAACTGCTTAAGGCCAACGGCCAGGAGCACGTCAAGGTATTTTTAGGCGGCATCGTCCCCGATGAAGACGTTCCCCGCCTGACCGAATTGGGCGTCACCGGGGTCTACGGCCCTGGCGCCTCCACCCAAGATATTGTCAAAGACATCCGCCAGGCTGTGCTGGGTGAAACTGCCGCCTGACAGTCATAAGGACATTTTATGATGTCTCTGACCCAATCCATCCTCTCCGGCGACCGGCTTTCGCTCTCCCGCCTGCTCTCCCAGGTGGAGAACGGCACCCCGTCAGGGCGGGAAACCTTGAGCGAACTGTTCTCCCACACCGGCCAGGCCCACCTGATCGGCGTGACTGGCGCGCCGGGCACCGGAAAATCCTCCCTCGTAAACCAGCTAGCATACTATTATCGCAATCCCCCCGCCGGAGAAGAACCCCGCAAGATCGCCATCGTCGCGGTGGACCCCTCCAGCCCTTTCACCGGCGGCGCGGTCCTGGGAGACCGCATCCGCATGCGCGACCTCTCCGGCGACCCCGGCGTCTTCATCCGCTCTATGGCCTCTCGGGGCAACCTGGGCGGCCTCGCCAATACCACCGCCGGTCTGGTGCAGGCCTTTGATGCGGCCGGTTTTGAGATCGTCCTGATCGAAACCGTGGGCGCAGGCCAGGCCGAGGTGGACGTGGCCCGGCTGGCTCACACGACCCTGGTAGTGGAAGCCCCCGGTCTGGGCGACGATATCCAGGCCATCAAAGCCGGCATCCTGGAGATCGCCGACATCTTGGTGGTCAACAAAGCTGACCGCCCCGGCGTCGAGAGCGCCGAGCGGGCGCTCAAGGGTATGCTCCAACTGGCCCACCCGGTCCGCCGAGAATATAAAGATCACCACTCCGAAGCCGCCCCGCTCCCCATAGACCCGGATGAAAAAATCTGGTCGCCGCCCATACTCCGCACCATCGCCACCGGGAACGAAGGCATCCCCCAACTGGTGGAAGCTATCGCCCAGCACCGTCAATACCTGGAAGAGACCGGCGGCTTGCAGCATCGGGAACGCATCCGGCTTCAATTTGAATTGGACAACCTGCTTCAAGACCGCCTGGTCTCGAAATGGCGTGAGACCGTCGCCGAGGGCCAATACGGGGAGGTTTTGGACAAACTGGTCAACCGGGCAATCTCTCCCCATCAGGCTGTCACAATTTTGTTGAACGGAGGCAACCCGCCATGATCGTCGGAGAGCGCATCCGTTTTCGAGCCATCGAGAGGGAAGATCTGCCCCATTTCGTCGAATGGCTAAACGACCCCGAAGTGACCGCCGGGCTGGCCCTCTTCTTGCCCATGTCTTTGGCCCAAGAGGAAGGTTGGTTTGAGGGCATCCTCAAACGCCCCCCCGACGAACAACCCCTGGTGATCGAGATCCGTCAGGGAGAAGATTGGCTGATGATCGGCAACCTCGGCCTCTTCGATTTCGACCGGCGCAACCGCAGCGCGGAAGTGGGCATCGTCATCGGCGCCAAAGAATATTGGAACCAGGGCTACGGCGCCGAGGCTATGGACCTGATCCTGCGGCATGCCTTCAACACCCTCAACTTGCACCGCGTCTCCCTGCGGGTCTTTGCCAGCAACCCCCGCGCCCTCCGGACTTACCAGAAATCCGGCTTCGTCCACGAAGGCGTCCAGCGCCAGGCCGAGTTCCAGGGCGGGCAATACGTAGATGTGAACCTGATGAGCGTGCTGCGTTCCGAATGGATAGATCCCCAATCAGGAGAAGGTGATGACTAAACAAACCCGCCGTGAACCCATTCATCAATATGGCGATATCAAACTTTTTTCCGGCACCGCCAGCCAGGAACTCTCCGCTCAGATCGCTGATTATCTGGATGTCCCCATCAGCGACCAGGATGTGGTTCAGTTTCCCAACGAAAATTTACTGGTCCGTTTGAAAAAAAGTGTCCGCGGGCAGGACGTATACGTGATCCAGACCACCTCCGTCCCGGTCCATCGCAATCTGATGGAACTGCTCATCACCCTCCAGACCCTGCGCCTGGATTCGGCTGGACGCATCACCGCCGTGATCCCCTATCTCTGTTATGCCCGTTCCGACAAGAAAGACCAACCCCGGGTGCCCATCACCGCTCGCCTGGTCACCGATATGATCGAAATTGCCGGGGCCGACCGCTACATGACCCTGGACCTGCACGCCGGACAGATCCAAGGCTTCTTCTCCATCCCCGGCGACGTATTGACCACCTTCCACATCTTGACCGAGTATGTGAAAAATATACTCCCCTCTATGCAAGACCCGGTGGTGGTGACCACCGATCTGGGGTTTGCCAAGAAGGGCCGCAACTTCGCTGCGGACCTGGATTTAGCCATCGGATTTGTGGAAAAACGCCGCACCGGCAATTATTCTTCTGCCAAAGCCCTCACCTTGATCGGCGAGGTGAAAGATCGGGACGTTATTTTGGTGGATGACGAGGTGGATACGGCTGGATCGGTTTGTGAGGCGGCCAATCTGGTCAAAGAACACGGAGCGCGGAATGTTTATTTGGTCTTTGTGCATCCCATCTTCTCCGGTACCGCAGTAGAGCAGTTGGCTGAGTTGTCCCTGACCGAGATCATTACCACCAACACCGTCCCCATCCCGCCCGAAAAGAAGAAAATCCTGGGAGACAGACTCACCGTGCTTTCTGTGGCCCCACTGCTGGGCGAGGTCATCCGGCGCGCCCACGAGGGCCGCAGCGTGGGTGAGATGTTCAATGAGTAATAGAGACGAGGGGTTTCCCCTTCGCAATCCACAACATTAATTTTTTCCTATGCCTGAACTGCCCGAAGTTGAAACCATCGCCCGTGCCCTTCGCCAGGGAGGCCGTGACGGCCCTCCCCTGGTCGGCAGGACGATTGAACGGGCCAGCCTGTTCTGGCCGCGCACCCTGAAAAAACCTTCCCCTTCCTGGTTCCGCAAGCGGATCAAAGGACAGACCATTCTGGATGTCGGGCGGCGGGCCAAGTATTTGAAGTTTCAACTTTCCAGGGATACCCTCCTCGTCCACCTGGGCATGACCGGCGATATGGTCGTCAGCGCCTCCGATGAACCGCTGGCCCCTCACGACCGCATGACGCTGGAACTGGATACCGGCCTGCGCCTGGCCTTCAACGACCCCCGCAAATTCGGGCGGGTTTGGCTGCTTCCCGACCCTGACCTGGTGTTCGCCAAACTCGGACCCGAACCCCTCCACCCGCCCCTCGCCACGGATGAATTTTATACCATGCTTCAATCCCGCCGCCGCCAACTCAAGCCTCTGCTGATGGACCAGACCTTCCTCGCCGGAGTGGGCAACATTTACGCCGACGAAGCCCTCCACCTGGCCCGGCTGCATCCCCGCTTCCCTTCCAACCAGGTTTCAACCTCCCAGGCCGAGGAACTGATTCAAGCGATTCAAACCGTCTTGGAGGAGGGCATCCGCCGCAACGGCGCTACCATTGACTGGGCCTACAAGGGCGGCGGATTCCAGAACCAATTCCAGGTCTACCAGCGCACCGATCAACCTTGCCTTCAGTGCGAGGCTCCCATCGTCAGGATTCAGGTCGGCCAGCGCAGTACCCATTTCTGTCCTTCCTGCCAGCCCGAACCGGCGGACTGATCCCCGTCAAGGAGATGCCCCTATGGCCCCAAGCGCCAACTTCATCATTTTCATGACCGTAATTGGATTCATGGCGGGATTTCTCCTGGCGATATTATGGGTAGAAATAAAGGCCTCTCGCCAGGAGAAGGACCCCTACGAGAGCGAAACCGAAGACCGCCCCACCCATTTCGACGACCTGGAGGAAGTTTCTCGTTTATGGCGCGATCCAAAAGACGACACCCTGGTCGTAGAGGTGGACCAGCAGCCAGTTCATTCCTCCGCCTTCTTGAACCCCGTCCAGCGCGACCGCCTCGCTAAAGCTTTTCAAGATTTGCAAGCATGGATGGGCATTGAAACCCCCCGCCCTGAGCCAGCCAAAGAGACCAAAGGGGCCGCAGAGCCAAACGCAGGAACTGTCCTAGATCTTACCGAAGCTCCTATCGAAAGACCAGCCACAACCCCTGAACCTGTCGCAGACCCTGAGCCTGCCGAAGGGGTCGAAGGGGTCGAAGGGCCGGAAGAGCCGTCTCAAAGAGTCAAATCTGGCCTTATGGACCTCTTTGGCATCGGGCAACCCACCCAGCCAGAAGAGGACGCCCCACCCAGGGAAGACGAAGCCCCGCGCCCAATTTACGAAAAATCCATGGCCGAGAAGGTGGACGACGTCCTCCAAGAAAACCTGAAAGACTCACCCCTCTTCGACCGCGCCATCCGCATCATGGAACTCTCCGGCCGCGGCATGGTCTTCGCCGTGGGGTTGGACATCTACGATGAAATAGAAGACCTGCCGGATGAGGACATCCGCGCCATCATCCGCCAGTCGGTCGAACAGTGGAGCGATTCATTGGAGGATGACTAGGGGAACTTCAACTTCTTATTGGATCGCATGAAAGTTTGTTCAATAGGTGCATCATAAAGGATAAGGAATATGTGGATTGACAGGAAAAAATGGCTTATTGTTTCCGGAATAGCTGTAATTATTTATTGTATTGTTGTAGTTTTTAGATTCATGGACTGGCCAAGACGGGGATGGCAGGAGTTAATTTCAATAAAAGATGTTTCCCGCATGGAAGTTAGACCTCAAGATGGCAGTGTATGGATGATTCAACATGCAAAACTACCCGCATTTCCTGAACAAATAATCTATTTTAATACCAAAGCTACATCTTCCTCTATTGAAGTGGATGAGGTGAAAACAATCGAACTCTCTATTAATAAATACCATTACGAATTTTGCGTGTCAGATGAACTTTGGCTTTTAGAATACTTTACACTTGTGAGTTTTGATTTAAGTACTCTCACCTGGTCTTCCCATCCAGAGGTGGATACACTTGATCTTCTATACGATTGTTTGATCTTACATGATGGTCGAGTCGCCGTCGTCAGTGTGAATGACATCGCTATCTATCAGGATCAGGCTTGGGAGTTCATTAGCACCGATTCGGTACCAGGCATAACCATAGTCACCCAGGACATAGAAAACAATCTTGTGACTTGGACA
>CBDUUP010000164.1:0-9403 GCA_965370435.1 uncultured Anaerolineales bacterium
CATGAAATCTGGAATCCAGCCCCTGCCCGCCTCACAATCCACTGAGGCGATTCAAAACGCGGTTCTGGTTGTGGACGCCCTCATCGGATACAGCTTGTCCGGCGCGCCTTATGGACGGATCGCCGAATTGATCGAACTTTGCAATGCGAATGCAAGACGGGTCATCTCCCTGGATGTCCCTTCCGGCATTGATGCGACCACCGGCGCAACGCCTGGCGTGGCGATAAATCCAGAGCGGACGTTGACCCTTGCCCTCCCAAAGACCGGACTTCATCAAGTGCCAGGCGATCTTTATCTTGCCGATATCGGAATACCTCCTGAGGTTTATATATCGCTTAACGTGGCCGTTGGGCTGATATTCGGTGAAAAATATTGGGTACAATTGTTCAGCAAAGAGGTTTGAGGCATATTTTTTGTATCTAATCGAACCAAACACATAGTGACTATGCGCAATTCATGGAATTATTATGCACTCAGAACAAGATTAATTTCTTTAGAACTTCAGGCAATCACATTCCACCGAAACAGGATAATAGAGCTGATAGGAAGAAAAGGAGTCAAGAATGTCCCCCGCGATCACAGCAAAGCAAATCCGCCGCAAGATGGACTTGAAGTCTTTCAAATTCAAAACCACCGCCGAATTAGAGCCATGCACCTGGATCATCGGCCAACCCCGGGGAACCAAGGCCATTGATTTTGGCATCAACATTGACAGCCCCGGCTATAACATCTACGTACTGGGCGAATCGGGCACCGGCCGCACAACTGCGATCAAGAGCTTCATCGGTGAAAAGGCCGCCACCGACCCCACCCCGCCAGACTGGGCTTACGTCTATAACTTCCAAAAGCCGGAAAACCCCAGAGCGCTTCAACTGCCGTCGGGGTTGGGCTGCAAGCTGCGCGACGAGGTGGATCAAGTCGTCACCCAATTCAGCGCAGAATTGCCTCGGGCCTTTGAAAGCGGCGAATTCCGCACCGAAATCCAGGAACACCAACAAGTCTTTGAGGAAAAACGCACTCAAATGCTAAACGAGCTTCAATCCAAAGCTCGAGAGGCGGACTCGGTCCTGCTCACGACCGCGGAAGGATTAAGGATCGTCCCCGCCAGAAATGGACAGCCCGTGCCGGCCCCGGACTACGCCGCCTGGACCGAGGAAGACAAAGAAGGCTGGAAACAAAAAATCGTCCCCTTGGAAAAAGATCTGGAAAACATTGTCCGAAGTGTCAGAGAACTAGAGAAGGAAACCCAGCAAGGATTAGAAAAACTGGTGCAGCGGGTCGCTGGCACCATAGTCACTCTCGCGTTCGATGAATTACTTGAAGGCTATAAAGATGTTGAACAAGTGGTTCAGTTCCTCACCGAAATGCGCGATGATATTCTCGAACACGTGGACATCTTTCAGCCGGATGAAGATGAATCCAAAAGAGGGAATGAAAAATTGGCCCTCAGGCGATACAAGATCAACGTTGTCGTGGATCACCGTTTAACCGAAGGCGCGCCGGTAATCGTTGAATACAACCCCTCAACCTCCAGGCTGCTCGGACGGTTGGATTACGAATCACGGTTTGGCGGCGCGGTGTCTACAGATTTCACTCTGATACGGGGCGGCGCGCTGCACGAAGCCAACGGCGGATACTTGATCGTTCGGGCGAAGGACTTGTTTTCAGAGCCGGGCGCATGGGACGGCCTCAAACAAGCGCTAACCAGGGAGACGATAAAACCTGACAACCCCGCAACCAAAGTTGGCGTCCCGGCGCGTTCCCTGGACCCAGAACCGATTCCGTTGGATCTCAAAATCGTCCTGATCGGCCCGCCCAACGCCTATTATGCGCTGCACGGCGCGGACGAAGATTTCCGCTCCTATTTCAAGGTTATGGCCGATTTCGATCTCACCATGGAGCGCACACCCGAAAACGAAAAAGAGTACGCCCTGTTCGTAGGCTCGCTTTGCCACGAAGAAGGGCTGCGCCATTTCGACCCCGGCGCGGTGGGACAGGTCGTGGAATTTAGCTCCCGGCTGGCGGCATCGCAGAATAAGTTGAGCACTCAGTTTGGTGAAATCGCTGACCTGATCCGGGAAGCCTGCCATTGGACCAAGCGAGACAGCCGAAAGGTTGTCGGGGCCGATGACGTCAGGCAAGCCATTCAAGAGCGCGAGTACCGCCACAACCGAATTGAGGTCCGGCTTCGGGAAAGCATCCTGGATCGCAAGAGGCTGATCGCGACCGAGGGCGAGGTGGTGGGGCAGATCAACGGCCTGTCGGTCTCATCCATTGGCGACCACGCCTTTGGACAACCCACCAGGGTGACAGCGCGAACCTTTGTGGGCAAAGAAGGCGTGTTGCAGATTGACCGGGAGACCGAATTGGCCGGCCCGATCCATAACAAGGGCGTGATGACGCTCACCGGCTACCTGGGAGGGCAATATGCCACCGACCAGCCCCTCTCCCTCTCAGCCCAAATCACGTTTGAACAAAATTACGGCGGTATTGAGGGGGACAGCGCTTCGTCCACCGAATTATACGCTCTGCTTTCCAGCCTATCTGGCATCCCCATAAAGCAGCACATCGCCGTAACCGGATCGGTCAACCAGCGAGGCGAAATCCAGACCATCGGCGGGGTGACAGAAAAAGTAGAGGGATGGTTTGCGGTGTGCAAGGAACATGGCCTCAATGGAGAACAAGGCGCTATGATACCGACCTCCAACTTGGATGATCTGATGGTAAAAGAGGAGATCGTGAACGCGGTGGAAGATGGAGAGTTCCACATCTGGACGGCCTCGACGGTAAATGAGGGGCTTGAAATTATGACCGGAGAGCCAGCGGAGAAAGTTCACACCGCGGTGAAAGCTCGTCTCGTAGAACTGGGTAAACATTTACAGGAGTTCAATAAAGACCAAAGCTAATCGCGGTCCCGGCATCTCCCATGTTATACTGGGCGCAATCTTAAACTCCGCTTCAGCGAACATCAATGTCAATGAGGATCACGCCGACTTACGGCTTAATTATCACCGAAGATGGCAATGGCGCGCTGCTTTTGAAGAATACTTTCAGGCTGTTAATTATCCTATTGACAAGTGGGATTCTACTAGGGGCTTGCAGTGGTGATTCAGAAAGCGCACCCAATCATCTTGAGCGCGTTCAAGAACGGGGCACGCTGGTCATCGCCACCAATTTAAACCATTATCCTTTGAGCTTTCTCAATGAAACCGGTATGCGCCTGGTCAATACCAAATGCCAGGGTGACCAATATACAGCGGGAGAGCTATCCGGCTTCGATGTTGAAGTGGGGATTGAAATCAGCAAGCGACTGGGAATTGAGCCTTGTTTCGTCACGCCCAATCGTGCTGCGGTCACTTCGGGGGATTGGGAAAATCGCTGGGACATCAGCGTTGGTTCGATAACGATCACGCCGCTGTACCAGGAGTCGCTGGTCTTCACCACGCCCTATTATTACACCTACGCTCAATTCGCTGCCAGGGTTGGTCTGGGATTTTACCGGTTAAAAGACCTGGATGAACAAACGATTTGTGTAAACTTCGGCGCTACATATGACGCCTGGCTAAACGAGACCGATTTGGGCTTGGTGGACAGCCTCTCTTTCGATTTCTTCCCTCAACACATACAAGTGGTCGCGCCGGGAGAAAATAGCGATTGCATCACCCTAGTTTTGGATGAAGATAACGCCATCAATATCACGTTCACCTCGGGGGTGATTGTCGAGTATTATATTGCCGCAGGCGAACCGATCATGAAATTGAGCGCGCCAATTTTCGACGAACCGAAAGCTATCGCCCTCGACATGCCTCACCTGAACGACACATCATTGTTTGAGGAGATCGAACTAATCATTCGAGATATGCACAGTTTGGGAATCATGGCCTCTCTCTCGTTAGATTGGTTTGGCTTTGATGTAACTCAAAATCCGGGAGAATAATTTAATTTGAAAGATCAATTTCTTCTCAACCCAGAAATCGTCTATCTCAATCACGGAGGCTTCGGGGCAGCGCCGAGACCGGTCTGTGAGGCCTATCAAGGATGGCAGCGAGAGTTGGAGCGCCAGCCGGTAGAATTCTTGGATCGAAGGCTGCGAGACTTGATGCTCGGCGCGAGAACTAAATTGGCGGACTACGTAGGCTGTGATGCAGACGAGGTTGTTTATTTTCCCAACCCAACCACGGCCATGAATATGGTCGCCAAGAGTCTGGCTTTAAATCCGGGAGATGAAATCTTAACCACCGACCACGAATATGGAGCTATGGATCGAACCTGGCGCTTTGTTTGCCAAAGATCCGGAGCGCACCACGTTCAAGTCCCTATCCCGCTCCCCTTAACGACGACCGAAGAATTTGTGGAGATTTTTTGGTCTGGCGTCAATGAACGCACCCGAATTATCTTCCTCAGCCATATCACCAGCCCAACGGCTTTGATTTTTCCGGTGAAAGAAATTTGTCAGCGGGCGAGGGAGGAAGACATTCTCTGCATCGTTGATGGCGCTCATGCCATCGGCCAACTCCCCCTCGATCTCCAGGAAATTGGCGCTGATATCTACGCCGGCGCCTGTCATAAGTGGCTTTGCGCGCCGAAGGGATCGGCGTTTCTTTACGTGCGCCGGGAAATTCAACATCTGCTCTACCCTCTTGTGGTTAGCTGGGGATGGGAATCGGAATTCCCCAGCGATTCGCGTTTCGTCGACCACCAGGAATGGCAAGGCACGAATGACATCGCGGCCTACCTGAGCGTGCCGGCGGCGATTGACTTTCAAGAAAAACACAATTGGCCCGAAATCAGGGAGCGATGCCATCAATTAGCGGTAGAAACTCGCCAGCGGATCAACGCCTTGACCGGACTCGATCCTATCTGCCCGGATTCCTGGTTTCAGCAAATGGCTGCGATTCGTCTTCCCGACATATCCACAACTGAATTAAAGATACGCCTTTATGATGACTTCGGCATTGAAGTTCCCATGATCCGATGGAAAGACCATGGCTTGATTCGAGTTTCAATCCAGGCATACAATTCCCCTAAAGATGTAGACGATTTACACCAAGCATTGGTGACCATACTCCATGAATTTACCTAACGAAATTGTAATGAACTTGGCACTCTGGTGATATTGACTTTTTTTACAGATCATGTAGAATTATACTAAAGTTATCTCTATTGAAGGATTTAATTATGATTTCTACTGTTGTAACCACATCCACCGTTTCGACGGTCACGGCCACAGCCATCACCAGCTCCCTGGCGGTGGCGGGAGTATTCTTCTTGCTGATCCTGCTCATCCAGAAGGATGTTACCTCTGCGGCAAGCGGGAAACGTTCGCGGCGCTTTAGCCAGGCCATGAACATCGCCCTCCCTCCCATGTTGATCGCTTTCATCATTGTCGTTATTGCGAAACTGGCCGAGTTCTTGAAATAATCCTAACAAGGTATTGAAATCATCAGGCCGCGTAGTTGCACGGCCTGATTTTAATTAAGTTTATTCTTCCCATGGGGAATCACTTGGTTTTTGGGACACCCCTATTGCCGCAAGCTAGGGTCAATCCAGCGCCAACGGCAGACATAATCCCCAATTGTGGCGTTCGCCCAATTATTCCGACACAAACCAGAGATAACAGCACAGTTAGCCCAAACCACTCAACCTTGGATAGGTTTAGGAAAAATTGCCCTGCGTATGGGGATGCTTTAGATCCTGCGGCGACAATCACTCCCAAGACGCCAAAAAGCATTACACTGCCTTGCGTGGAAAGGCCCGAATATCCCAGGCTGTACACTGCCAGGGCAGCCAAAGACCATACGCTCCCAAAAACAATATCGCGCCGAAATCCATCTAATTTCTTCATTAAATCCCTCCCCCACCATAGCCCTAAAACAAAAATTGCGATCAAGGAAATGAAACCCAGCAATCCTTGTTCAATCCAGGTCTGAAGATAGAAATTATGGGCATGCAGCAAGATATTCTCGCCCGGCTGGTCATAGTAAATCGCCAGGTTGGGTAAAGCGTATTTCGGCAATAATGCAAACCAATTTTCAAGACCCAATCCAACCCCCGACAGCGGAAAGTCCTTAATCATAAAGATGGCGCTTTGCCAGAGGTCCAGGCGAATATTGAGGTTATACAACAAGTACAGGAACATGGGGTTGGCAGGCCAGAAAATCAACAGTCCGATGAAAGCTGACAGGCTTGCGCCCAAAACCCCAAGGGAGGCTAACAACTTCCCCTGCATCAACCAAACAATCACCCACCCCAACGTCAAGCCAATCAATGCGCCAATCCCTCCACTGATGAGGAGGGACGCGGCTAACAAAATCGCCAAACCCGCGGCCAAAAACCTTATGGATTTTTTCTTCGAGAGCCGAGCAAGGGGCCAAGTGAACGGAAAAACAGCCATGCTGGCGCTGGCAATCCCATTCCGGCTCAAGCTCCAGGTCAAAGAATTCCCCACAATTAAGTTCGGAATCTTTGTAAACCACTCGATCAAAGAACTCAGGATAGGGATTTCGCGCAAAAAGCTGGGGTACTCCTCCAAGCCTGGAAATTGAGCGCCAATCACCACAATCCCACCCAGCCCGACCAGGGCGATCAAAATCACGTAGAAACGCAAATATTTTTCAGAGCTGTGGTTGCTGCCAACATTGAAAAGAAAAATCCCGCCCAGAAGGACCCAGAATCGGGATTCGCTCACCTCGGGGAGGTTGGAAACCCATATACCCAGAAGGGCGCTTATGAGGAAAAGAATTAAAGGCCCATCAAATACCGTTCTGCGCGAGAAATATCCCCATCGCCAACGGCGCAATCCCCACGAAAAGATTATTACTGCCAAGCCAACCCAACCCAGGAAATCCAGGTTGGGGTAGAAGCCGGGAATGAAGAACAGCAGCAATCCGGAAGGGATCGCCCACCAGGGTTCATGCTCAATAAGCCAATCCGCCAACGACGCAGCCCCAGGATTTTGGCCGCTCACTCAATGCTCCCAGTCCGCGCAGGCTAAAGCCAAATCCAGGATGAGGCTATCGGGTGAGGCGGCCAATGCCGTATCGTACAATTCATTACAAGTGGATGAGCGGTTTGACCAGCGCAGGGACCGGTACCCCTCTAGGGCCAATTCCCTCAACCCAAATTTCACCAGCCATCCCGCCAGCCTGGTTGAAGGAGAATAGGCTCTTGAAAGAGCTAATTCCCAATTCGAGGTTTCCAGTAGATTTAAGGCCGAATACCATTTGCTGAGTTCCAGGTGAACAAGCGCATTATCCTCTCCAGTCTGGATAGTTTGCATCATAATGTTGATTGCCTCTTCTGCCGAAAATGCTTCAGAAGGACAAAGCCGCAGTTGAAGATGTTTGGCGGAAGAAGATTGAGCCAATAATAATTGATCCGAAGTGCAGTCCAGGGCGTCAAGGGCGATTAAATTCAAACGCATCGCGCCCAAGGAAAAGGGAACAATCACTACAAATATAGTGACCAAGAACGCCCAATAGATGAAACGTGGTTTTGGCATAGTAGATTACTTCTATGGATCGGCAGCCGGCGTGGGGGTTGGCGTGAGGGATAAATCAAGAAATGCTGAAGCGCGTTCTGGAACAAACACAGCCTGCCCAACCGTAATAGTTTCTCCCTGCAAACAATTGGACGCTCTCAATTCGGCGACCGATATGCCGTGAGCTGCACTCAGGCCGATCATCGAGTCGCCGGACTGAACCTGATACAACACCCATCCAGGAGGCGGATTGCATATCTGCATCAAGCCTTCTGGCGTATCAAATGGAGCAGGCGTGGTCGGCAGCGCTTCTGGAATAGAGGTGGGCTGTTGAGGTGTGACGGTCGGAGGGCGAATTTCAATCCCTGTCGAAGTGGCCGTGGGGGTTTCGAACACCGCGGGAGGAGGTTGGTCAATAGGAACCACGCCGGGCTGGACAGGAGCGCCAATCAAGAAGGGGAATATCAAAAACAGGGAAATGTTGGTCGTCCCATGAGCGATTGACACCCCCAACAATGAGCCGGTCTTGTAGGCCACAACACCAAAAATAAGTCCCACCCCGAAAACAAAAAACACGTCCAAGATGGATTGATACCCAATATGTAAAATGGCAAACAAGATAGCCACGTAGGTGATCCCAAAATGTCCCAGGCTGCCCAACGAAGCCTGTTGGATGATCCCTCGAAAGACAATCTCCTCCAGAAGGCCGGTGAAAACAACCAGCACAAAAGCTGGGAACAACAAAGCCTCTAGGGTAAACGCTTCAGCCAGCGGATCAGGATAGAGAATCAGGTATTCAAGATATCCTAGGAAAAAACCCATTAACCCAAATGCAATTTGCATAGGCCATTTTCCAAAGGTTAATCCAATTCGCTTGGCGGGCAAATCAGTAACTTTAGCAGTGAAAAAAGATGCTATGTACACCAAAGCGCCGATAAACATATACCACTCCAACAATGGGCGTCCGGTCAAAGGGAGCGATAGGCTTATGATGCGGATGAGCGGCGCAAGCGCCAGGGCCAGGAGAAAGCGGCGTTTCTGAATATTGGTATTCATCGCGCCGTGAAATAAGAGCAGCAACAATATTACGGCGTGCATATATAACCCGATGCGAGGATCTTCTTCATTGAGGGTGGTCAAGATCTCCGCCAGGAAAATGATTTGTAGATAGAATATAGGCACCAGCCATGAACCACTTGGCGGGAACAGGTAGGCCAATAAGGATCGAATCATCGGTTTCTCATATACTCGAAATTTAAATTTATCAGCGCTAGCTCTCCATTCTATCGGGTGACGTCAATCCAAAATTGTAATCGGCGATAAGGCTCCGGAAGATCGTCCATATAAAGCAAAATGTCAATTTGTTGATCGTCGCCCATTCCAGGCATATTCCAAGAAATATCGCGGCTCAACTCCTGATAACTGTCAAGAGTAAACACTCCATCGGATAGCAGCAAAAGATTTTGGTCTGAGTCCCACCGGTCAACTGCCCAGACCTCCAGGCGATAGGAATGGGATTCTCTCTCTTGGTTGCTAATTCCAACGGATATTTTTATGGTTTCTTCAAGTCTTATTTGATATGGAAAACCGCCCCCCTCTTCGGCGGGGAGAAAATAGAATTCGGTGAAGAATTGATCTGGCGAGGGCAACAAAAATATCCACCCCGTAATCGCCGATAAAACAATTATCAAGCCAATTACTCCCCCTAAAGTACGGCGGTTTTTGATAAACCTCGATTCCGACAATTTTTCTATACGTAATTCGATTTGAGGAATGAAGGCATCTTCAACGCCAATTCGTTTCCTCCGCCACAATCCAACGGCCATCAAGATCACAGTTGTGATGGTTTCACCCACCAGAATCGGCCATAGGTCCAATCCCCACGGAAGTTGGTCTAATGCCAGCGCTAGCAATGGCACCAGG
>CBDUUP010000165.1:0-9356 GCA_965370435.1 uncultured Anaerolineales bacterium
ATCAACACCCTGGCCCTGCGCCTGGACGGGGGCCATTACGGCGACCTGCCCGATCACTGGGGCGGTCTGGCCGACCTGGAGAGCGGCCTGGTGCGAGTCCTGCAGTCACGCTCCTTTGTGGACGACCCCACCCGCATGCTTCGAGCCGTCCGTTTCGAGCAGCGCTTCGGTTTCCAAATCGAAGACCGCACCCTGCAACTGCTGGGCGAGGCCCAACCCCTTCTGGACCGCGTCTCCGGCCAGCGCATCCACCATGAATTGAACTACATCTTCGAGGAAGCCCAGGCTCCCCAGATGCTGTCTCGCTTGAACGAACTGAAACTGCTGTCCGCCATCTCTCCCCACTTGACCTGGGACGATTGGCTGCAAGACCGCATCCCAGCGCTGCCTGCGGCCCAGCCGGAGGCGGAATGGGACCTGCCCTCAGCCCTGGGAAACTTCACCCAACGGCACATCCTGGCCTACGCGGTTTGGGTGATGCGTTTGCCGGAAAGCGCGGTAAGGGAGATCAGCAAACGCCTGAAACTATCCGCCTCCTTGCGGGAAGTAATGCTGTCCGCCTCCAAATTATGGCAAACGCTGCCCTCTCTGGTGGATGCCGCGCCCAGCCAGATCGCCGCCGCCCTGGACGAAGCCCCGCCGTTGGCCCTTTACGCCGTCCACTTCGCCGCTGACAACAAGAAATCGCAAGAAGCCATCCACACCTACCTCACTCGCTGGAAGAGCATCACCCCCGCCGCCAGCGGCCACGATCTGCGGGCTAGAGGTTTGGCGCCCGGCCCGGCCTACAAACGCATACTGCAATCCCTGCGCGCGGCCTGGCTGGACGGCGCGGTGACCGATCCCAAAGAAGAAGCCGCTCTCCTGGACAAACTACTCGATGAAGCTGAAAATCCCGACTCGCAAACCTGAAGAAAAAATTCTCCCCCCGGACTGGCGATCTCAGGTTTTGATCCGCCAACTGACCGAAGCGGATCTCCCCGACCTGGAGTGGGAAGGCCGGTTCAAGCATTTCCGCCGCTTGAATGCCCAGGCTCTCAAACGCGCCCAGGAAGGCCGAGCCGTGTTGTGGGCAGCCGACTTGCCGGAGTTCGGCTTGATCGGGCAGGTGTTTGTGCAGCACACCGCCTCCCGCCCGGAGGTGGCCGACGGCGTGACCCGCGCCTACATCCACGCGGTGCGGGTTCGGGAGGCCTGCCAAAACGCCGGGATTGGCGCGCTTATGATGCAAACCGCCGAGGCCGACTTGTTCCAGCGCGGCTTCCGATTCGTCACCCTGAACGTGGAGCAGGATAACCCCGCCGCCCAACGGTTCTACGAACGGCTGGGATACCAGGTGGTGGCTCCCGAGCCGGGACGCTGGTCATACTACGACCACCTGGGGCGCAAGCGCAAAGTCCACGAGCCGAGCTGGAGGATGGAGAAAGAGCTAAAGGAGTAGCTTTGGGCGGTAACATAGAAAGCCGGAAAATCTAAAACTCCAAACGTGACAGCAATTCGTTATTGAAGCGCTATGACCGATAAAAAATCCACCTTACAAATTAAATTCCCCTTCGGAAAAACCTTTCTCCTGGCGTTCGCTTTCCTGATCTTGCTGGTCGGGACCGCGGAGGCAGCTCTGCGCTTCCTCCCCTCCTTGCGCCAAAGCCTGCCCGAACCCAGTGTGGGCATTCCCATCCGAACCTATGACTTGAAGGTGTCCTATTTGCGGGACAGCGTGGCCGCCAGAGAGGGCGTGGACGTCATCTTCCTGGGCAACTCAATGGTCAGCAGGGGCATTGACAGCGCGCTTTTTGAGGCTGAGATCGCCAAGTTGACCGGGAAAACGGTGCGAGCCTTCAACCTGGGAATCCCCGACCTGAACGTCAACGATGCCAGGGTCGTCACCCAATATTTGCAGCGCGCTTACCAACCTTGTATGATCGTATACGGCCTCACCCTGCGCGACTTCTTGCCGGTGATCCCTCACCAGTTTTATGATAGCAACCCCTGGATTCAGTACATGTTGGGGAGAGGTTCGGCGGATGGATGGTTGAGGGAAAATCTATTGGCTTACCAATACAGTCTGGTGTACGGCAACTGGACAGTTCCCGATTTCAAGGTCTGGCTGGAAGATCGAGCCGGATTGGAGCAGGAATTATCCGCCCTGGGCCACGGCCAAATGCTGCGGCCCCTCCAGGACGTGACCCTCCCGCCTTCCAGCGACAACTCTCTCGACCGCAGGATCGTGAAGATGTTCTCCAACAAGACCATCTCTCCAGATTCACTCAACGCACTGAGGGACTTAATAGATCTCCAAAATGAATACCTGAAATTCTCTCTTGTAGAGATACCCATTCACGCCTCCTACGTTTCACTATTCCCCAACCAGTGGGACGACCACGCTGCCTTCATCCATGAAATAAGCCAGATCGCCGAAGGAGCAGGCCTCCCTTTCTGGCCTTCCACCGGCGTACTGGACATCCCCGACCAAGACTGGGCCACCCGCCATTACCTATTGACCCCCTCCGGTTCCGGGATCTACACCCGTTGGCTGGCCGCGGAGGTAGCCGGGGCCGCCCTCCTGGAGGATTGGGGTCAAACCGGCGGATGCAATCGAACGACCCCATTATCGCCACTCCCAATATGGTCTTCCGATATCACCGATGACTTATCACCCTCGAATCCATTGAACATCAACCAGGCCGCGCTGCGATTTTTAGGCTTTGTTCTCCTGGCCCTGGCGGTCTATTACCTGCTCCCCCGGCGGCTGCAAAACGTCTGGCTCCTGCTGGTCTCTTACCTCTTTTACCTCACCTGGTCCTGGCAGTTCGCCCTATCCTTGGTCTTACTGACCCTGCTCAATTATTTCCTGGCCCGCGGTCTGCAAAAGTCCGACCTGAGGCGCGGCATTCTGCTGTGGTTGGGGATCGCCCTCAACCTGCTGTTTCTGGCCTTCTTCAAGTACGCCCGCTTCTTCATCCCCCAGGCCCTGGATTGGCTGGCGCAGCAGGGCGTCCAGACCGCAGGCGGAGGGCTGAACATCCTCCTGCCGGTGGGGTTGACCTTCTGGATGGTTCAGGCCATTTCCTATCTGGTGGACGTATCCCGCCGCCGGGTGGAGGCGGCGACCGAGGCGGTGGATTTCGCCCTTTACTTCGCCTACTTCCCCAAACTCATCTCCGGCCCCATCGAACGGGCCAAATCTTTCCTGGGTCAACTGGCCCAAGAGCGGGTGGTGGACAATGCGGTCCTGGCGCGCAGCTTTACGTTGATCCTGGTGGGCGCGTTCCGAAAATTCGTCATCGCCGACTCCTTGACCGCCTTGATCCCCGATAAAGGGGTAGCGCCTCTGGAAACCCCCTCCCTCACCCTGCTCCTTTGGTTGTTTTCCTACGGCATCTACTTGTACAACGATTTTGCCGGATACACCAGCATGATGCGGGGGGTGAGCGGGCTGTTCGGGATTGAGTTGTCGCCCAATTTCCGGTGGCCGTTCTTCGCCCGCAATTTCACCGAATTCTGGAACCGTTGGCACATGTCGCTCTCCTTCTGGCTGCGAGATTACATCTTCTTCCCCCTGAGCCGCGCCTTGCGGCGGCGTATCCCCAAACCGGAACACGCCCTCAACCTGATCTTGCCTCCCCTGGTGACGATGTTCGTCAGCGGGTTGTGGCATGGCGCGACCGCCAACATGCTCCTCTGGGGCCTCATCCACGGCCTTTATCTGGTCTTCGAGCGCCTCCCCGTCCTCCTGGGGAGAGGGATAACTCCCCCGCAAAACCAACCGCTCTGGCGGCAGGTTTTGTCCCGAATAGTGGTTTTCGTCCTGGTCAGCCTGGCCTGGGTCCCCTTCCGCCTTAATGTGGAGTCGGCGTTGGAATATTGGCGGGGAATTTTCACCGGGCCGGTGTGGGAAATGCCCGACCTGCGCCTGATCTTCTTGATCGCCGGCGCCTTGCTCCTGGATGGCTACCAGTCCCGCCACCAAAATGAAACCATCTTCCTGAAATGGCCCCGCCCCGCCCGAGCCGCCCTCCTGGCGCTGGCCCTGCTGGTCATCTTCTTCATCACCCGCTCCGACTTCGGCGCGCCGTTCGTCTATCAAGGGTTCTGAGGGAGGGCGCGCATACGGTTGGACCGCGAAGAGCGCGAAAGGGCGCGAAAAACGCGAAAGGGATTCGGGATAGCCTTTGGCCCTTATCCAACCCAATGTCAATAAAGTCGCATATCGTAACATAGCACTCTAAAACCCTTCGTATGTGAATGAGCCTGAGTCATAAGACTCCCCTTTCGTGCCTTTCGCGTAATTTCGCGCACTTCGTGTTCCAATCGCCTCCAATGCCAGTATAATACCCTCACCAAATCACTCAGGAGACCTCACCCCCATGCCCCTCCCCTACCCCCCCGCACGCAAAGAAGACCTCGTCGAAGACTACCACGGAACCCCCGTCCCCGACCCCTACCGCTGGCTGGAAGACCCCCAAACCGCCGAGTCCCAGGCCTTCACCGCCGCCCAGAACACACTCACCCAATCCTACCTGGCCGACTACGCCGACCGGGAGAAGATCGCCGCCCGTCTGACCGAACTGTGGAACTACCCCCAATACGGCGACGTGACCAAGAAGGGCGACCGCTACTTCTTCACCCGCAATGACGGCCTCCAGAACCAACCGGTTCTCTACATGCAAGAAGGGCTGGACGGCGAACCCTCCCCCCTGCTGGACCCCAACGCCCTCAGTGAGGGCGGCACCGTCGCCCTCATGACCCAGTCCTACACCCATGACGGGAGTTTGCTCGCCTACGGCCTCTCCACCAGCGGCAGCGACTGGCAGGAGATCCGCATCCGCGACACCGCCACCGGCCAGGACTACGCCGAAACCCTGGAGTGGACCCGTTTCACCGGGATCGCCTGGAAATCCGACAAGTCCGGCTTCTTCTACAACCGCCTCCGTGAGCCGGGCACAGTCTCCGAAGAAGACCGCTACAACTACCGCCAGATCTACTGGCACACCCTCGACACCCCCCAATCCGAGGACCTGCTGGTCTACGAGCGTCCCGACGCCAAAGAACTCAGCTTCTATCCCGAGATGGATGACGAGGGCGATACCCTGCTGTTATGGGTCAGCGTCGGCACCGACCACCGCAACGGCCTCTATTACCGGCGGCTGGATGATGACGGCGATTTCACCCGCCTGCTGGAGGTCGGCGAGGCGCGCTACGACTATCTGGGCAACCTCGGTTCGATCTTTTATTTCCTCACCGACCTGGACGCGCCTCGCATGAGGATCATCGCCATTGACATCCAGAACCCGGCCCGCGAAAACTGGCAAACCCTGGTCCCCGAAGGCGAGGACACGATGGACTACGCCGCCTTCATCAACCGCCAATTTGTCGTAGTCTACAAACACCACGCCCACCACCAGGTCAAAATTTACAACCCGGACGGCAGGTACGACAAGCAGATCGAACTGCCCACCCTGGGCGCGGTGCGGGGCAGCCTGGGCGGCAACCCCCTCCAGGGCGGCCGCGATGACGATGAACTCTTCCTGCTCTTCACCTCCTTCATCGTCCCGCCCAGCCTCCTGCGATACGACTTCTCCACCGGAGACCTCGCCCCCTTCCAGAAAGTAGACATTGACTTCCAAGTGGACGCCTACGAAACCACCCAGGTCTTCTATCCCTCCAAAGACGGAACCCAAATCCCCATGTTCCTCACCCACAAGAAGGGCCTGGAGATCAACTCGGACACGCCCGTTCTGCTCTACGGCTACGGCGGGTTCAACATCAGCATGACGCCTTTCTTCACCCTGCCCCGGCTGGTCCTCCTGGAGCAGGGCTGGATCTACGCGGTCGCCAACCTGCGCGGCGGGGACGAGTACGGCGAGGACTGGCACCAGGCCGGGATGCTGGACCGCAAGCAGAACGTCTTCGACGACTACATCGCCGCCGCCGAGTGGCTGGTCGAGAACGGCTACACCTCCATCCCCAAGCTGGTCATCGAGGGCCGCAGCAACGGCGGCCTGCTGACCGCCGCCTGCATGTTGCAGCGGCCCGACCTGTACGGCGCGGTCCTCTGCGTCGTTCCGGTGACCGACATGCTCCGCTACCACAAGTTCACCATCGGCCATTACTGGACCCCCGAATACGGCAACGCCGAGGAGAACCCCGACCACTTCAACTTCCTCTACGCCTACTCCCCGCTGCACAACGTCAAGGTCGGCGAGACCTACCCGCCCATCATTATCACCACCGCCGACACCGACGACCGGGTGGTTCCCGCCCACGCCAAGAAGTTCGTGGCCGCCCTCCAAGCCCAGGCTCCCAGCGAGAACGCCAACCTGATCCGCATCGAAACCGAAGCCGGGCACGGCCTGGGCAAGCCCATCTCCAAGCTCATCGAAGAGAACAGCGACATCTACGCCTTCGCCTTCAAGACCTTGGGGTTGAGGTGGAAATAACACATCCGTAGGGGCGACCCGCTGGGTCGCCCCGCCAGATCGCCTAATTCTCTACTAAATTATAAAATGCCCTCCATCTTCCTCAGCCACACCCCCCAAGACCTCCCCTTCGCTCGCATCCTCGCCGCGCATCTGCGATCCCGCGGCGCGCAAGTCTTCCTCGACGAGCAACCTCTCTCCCCCGGTGAGGACATCCTCGGACGGCTGGGCGATGAAATCGAGCAGAGCGACCACTTCGTCCTTTTACTCAGTCCGTCCTCCGCCCAAGCTCAATCCATCCACCTCCAACTTGCCTGGGCCATCCGCTGCGACAAACCCATCACACCAGTGATGCTCGAACCCGCCAGCCTGATTGACCTGCTTTTCCTCGTTGACCAGGAAGCCATTGACTTCTCGAAAAGCGCCTTGAACCGGAAGATCGAGACCGCTTTAGACGAATTGGCCGCCGCTCTGGAACTGCCAGAACTTGAAGGGGAACGCCAAACCCTCCCCGATTGGCCTCCCTATAAATATGATGACGAAGACGAAATTGAGGAGAGCGCTTTCACCATTCCACCTGACCTCCTTTCTGAGCTTTACATTACCGCCGCAGACCTAGACCAGAAAGACCTCGACCAGGCCATGTTTATTTACCGGCTCATCTATAATTTGGATGAAGATTACATGGTCGGCAAAGTCAAAGCCTTCCTGAATGCGAAAGAAAAGGAGTGGCGCAAGAGTTGGCCCGACAAACTCCTCGTCCAGGCCGAAACCGCCCTGGACGCCGGTCACTGGCGTCTGGCCGCACGCCGCGCCCTGGACGTGCAGGAAATGCAAGGATTCCTCCTCCGCGCCAGCGATATCGTCAATCTTTGCCACAAACTTCTCGAATACGAACCCGATTATGAGACCGCCATCCTCGCCGCAGAATCAGGAAAATGGAATGCTGTCACAACATTATTAAGAGATATTCGAGAAAAATGCCCCCAGTTCGGAGATCCTGCGAACTTAGTTCGAGGAAAACCAGTCGAAGCTAATCTTGCCGAGTGTTTGCGGGTAATTGCCTCCTTGAAAGGCCACCGGAAAGCGGTCAACGCGGTCGCATTCTCACCCGATGGGAAAATCTTGGCCTCCGCCGGTGAAGATCAAAACATCATCCTCTGGAGTGTCCCTGAAGGAATCGAACTCGCTGTCCTGAAAGGCCACCAAAAAGCCATCCACGCCCTGGATTTTTCCCCCGACGGGACAATACTCGCCTCCTCCGCCGGTGGTGCGCTTGCAGGAGATAACACCATCCGCCTTTGGCAATTACCCGACGGAAAAGAGCTTCATACACTTGTCGGACACGATGACCGAGTTTCCAGCCTGAAATTCTCTCCTGATGGATCTACCCTCGCCTCCGCATCGTCCGATAGAACTGTCAGATTGTGGCAAGCATCTGATGGGAAACAGATCTCCCAATTCGAAGGCCATACCGATTTCGTTCGCAATGTTTCCTTTTCACCGGATGGAAAATTCTTGGCCTCATGCGGTGATGATTGGCGGGTTATGATGTGGGATGTTTCAAATCAGAATGAGATACTTTCGTTATCCGGTCACGCCGCGCCAGTCCGCGATGTAACCTTCTCGCCTGATGGAAAAATCCTCGCTTCAGCCTCCCTCGACGGGACCATCGTTCTCTGGGATTTCCCCATCGGCCGTGAGCTTTTCACCCTGGAAGGTCACCGCGGGGGAGCGCTTTCCCTCGCGTTTTCTCCCAAAAGTGACTTGCTCATCTCTGGAGGCCGCGATGGATTCCTCAAGATTTGGGATGTAAACAACCACACTGAAGTCTCTTCCCACCGGGGACATCTATCAGACCTCACCTCAGTCGCTTTCTCACCCGATGGGATATTTATCGCCACCTCTTCTATTGATAAAACCGTACGCATTTGGGGATTAGGCTAACAATTAAGTTTTTCCCAAGAATACTGAAATAGGAATTAACCGACAGTTTCAGCAAATAATTGTCAAAAAAAACACCCTCGTTAAATATTTTCCCCTTTGACGCTGAGATTTGCTTATTATTATTATATATATTTTATGTTTTTCTCTGTGACCTCTGTGTCTCTGTGGTAAAAAGTTTGAAAAGAAGCCATTTATTCAGAGACGAAATGCACACTATCAGGGGGCCAGAAATTGGAACCCAATTTTACTTGACATAGAACTTATGTTCTGTTATCATATACCTAATACTCGGAGAAAAAACAACCTCCAGAGGTTTACGTATTCCTATGAAAGATCAAGAAATCGCTCAAGCTATCGCCATATATAATAAATATGTGAATGGAGCCTCCTCTGCCCCATCCACCTTTGATTCCACCCATCAAAACCGCTACTCATTGCAGCACACCCTGGAAAGCCTAGTTCCCCTGCCTTCCCATTCAATGTTGATCGGCCTCTGCCAGGACGGTCTGCCCCTTCTCCTCGAATTGACCAATCCCGCGCCCCGGTCGGTCCTCCTCACCAGCGATCATTCTTCGGTGAACGCCAAAATGCTGAACACTTTCTTATCATCAGCCTACGCTTTGAATTCCAAGAGTGAAGTGAACCTTCACTTGATTACCACCGATGAAGATGAACTCATCAATGTCGCTTCAAGTGATATCTGCATCCAGAGATTAACCCCCTATGACCGTGGTATTTACGAAACCATCTCCGAATTGACCGCCCTGGCGGAGCAACGCCGCTACGGAAGGCAAGAAGGCCCCGTTCAAATCCTCGCCATCACCGATCTGGAACTTCTCGTTTCTAGATTTGACTACGAAGATTACTTGAATTTCAAATGGCTGCTCCAGCATGGCGCAAAATCCCAGGTCTGGACCGTCGCCACCGTGACCTCCCAATCCTCCCTGGAGATCAGCAAAAAATATATGCAGCACCTCTCCACCCGGATCG
>CBDUUP010000166.1:0-9332 GCA_965370435.1 uncultured Anaerolineales bacterium
GTTTCAGCCAATCGAGCCAATATCTCCCTGGCGAAAAATCCATTCCTGGCAAATAAATGTATGGCTCCCCCGCGTTGAACCGCTTGAGAGACAGACAAATCAAAAGCGTTATGATATTCCAGGCTTGAGGGTCTTCGAATACTTGGCATACTCACCTCATGGCGTGGAAAGCACATCTTCATACAAGGCCATCAACCGTTTTCCTGCGTGCTCCCAGGAATAATGGTCAACGATACGGTCGCGGCCCCGTTTTCCCATGATTCGGCGCAGCTCTGGATCATGAGCCAATTTTTCAATCTTGCTCACCAGCGTATCAACATCCCCGTAAGACACCAAGAAGCCTTGCTCCCCGTCAATCACAACGGTCCGAATCCCATGATATTTCGAGCCGATGACGGGCTTGCCCGTGGCCATGCCTTCTGCGATCACCAATCCAAAGGATTCGGCTTTGGACGGCACGGCGACAATGTCGCTGGCCGCATAGATGGGCGGCAATTCAGCGCGAGGCAGTTTCCCAAGATATGTTACCCTTTCTTCAATATCTAACTCTAATGTCTGCCGCTCATAGGTAGTCCGCATATCTCCATCCCCCACGACGAGCAGTTTGATATCTGGGTCGTTCAACTCTGATAATGCAGTGAGCAAATACGGGAGACCCTTGATGACGTGGGCGCTGTCCAATGAACTCACAAACAACAAGACAATGTCGCCATCGTGAAATCCATACTCCGCCCGGATTTGGCTGCCATTAATATCGGGATGAAACTCGTCTATAGCAACCCCATTGGGGATTCCGACGAAGTCGTTTTTTCGTTTTTGAAAGACCTCCGCGCAGCAAATGGATCCAGCCGCATAATCTAAAGAAGTGGCGGCTATTTTTCGAGCGCGCCTTAATATCAACGGGGTGAAGAAGCGGTTATAGATAAAAAACGCAGGGCGGCGAACACCGCCGCCAATCAGGTCATTGTGGTAGGTGATCACCAAGGGTATTCTCGCGCCCAATAACTTTAACAAAACAAGCTCGGAGCCAAAAATATACGGATAGTGCAAATGGATGATGTCGAAAGTCTTTAATTTCAAAGAGAGGATTTGAGGAGTGAGAAAAGCGTTCCCGATAGAAAGCCAGCTTGGTAAATACTCGTAGAAATCCAGCGCGCTCTCGCTGGGGCGCAAATTGTATTTCGGCGCGTAAACAGTTACCTCGCAACCCATTTTTTGCAGAATACAGGCATTGTAATAAGCAACCGTTCCAGTGCCCTCCCGAAAAGGAGGGTGGGCGACGATATGGGCGACTCTCATGATCCTAGCAGCTCTCGATAAACGTCTTCGTATTCTGAAACCATCCTATCCCAACTAAATATCTTTTTAGGGGTTTGCTCCCAATCTCCTTGTTGGATCCGAAGGACAGCCCGGCTAATCGCTTCAGGCGATCCGGGTTTGATTAGGAGGTGTCTTCCAGAAATGACCTCAGGGATAGACCCAACATGGGTCGCCACGACGGGAATATTCAATGCACAGGCTTCAGCCGTAGTTAATCCAAACCCTTCCGTGATTGAAGGCACTACCACACAATCCGCGGAAAGGATGTAGTTGGCTATTTTCCTGCGGTCGTGGGTCGCTTCCACCAAATGTATGTGGTCGGAGACTCGCGACTCTTCGACCATATGGCGCATGCGCAAGTATTCTGCCCGAGGCTCTTCGGCGAGGACTAAAGCCAGATGCGCCTTTCCATTATCTTGCTGGATCAGCTCTGCGGCCCGAATCAGATATTCAACGCCTTTGGTGATTCCTGGGCGGCCAAAATAAAGATAAACAAAATCATCAGCAGCGATTTTGTGGGTCTTCCTCATTTGCCCATTAGAGGACAAATTTTCTTTTATATAAAGATCATCAACACCGGGGTATATGACCGAGGTTTTTGAGGCTTTTACCCCAACCGCTTCGGTATCTCGTTGGGTGGCTTCCGATATTGAAGCGTGCCAATCATAAGGCAGCTTCACCACAAATCTCTCAACTGCTTTGTATATTCGGGCGACTAAACTATTTTTCTCAACATCTTTCCATCTATTCCCGATAACTTCAAGGGAAGTGTAAACAATGGGACGCCGGGTCAGCTTTGCGGCCAGGAACGCGGCCGGCGCAGCGGTATATGGAGTCGTGTGGATTATGTCAAAGCTGCGAGAATTTTTTAGCATCTTCAAGATTCCAAGAACCCCAAAGAAAATGCGGTCTGCAAACGCCGGAACCTTTACCCGCTCGATCTCTACGCCATTCAAGATTTCGGAATAATCCGTATCTTTCAAATGGGTGGTAACAACTTTTACGCTATGTCCTCTTGAAGCTAGCTTTTCGGCAAGCTGTTTAAATATATATTCCGCGCCCCCAATGTAGGGGTGATAATATTCAATTACAAATAGTATTCGCATGAGTTCTTGAAACTATGAAGATTTCTGTTGGGTTCACTTGCCAGTTTTGCGGTCATGTAACAACTCGGTGAGTAAACCGCGCACTGAGTGAAGGATTATGCCGGTCGCCAGAAACAGGCTGCCCACAATTGAAAAAAGCACGCTGATCATCGCATACCCAACAGCCAGCGTTTCGGCCCTGCGGTAAATGTCAACCACCCATGCGCCCCATCCTACTCCAGTCACCATGAGAAGAAAGCCCGGCAAGCCAAAGAATAGCAGGGGCCGATATTGGCCCACCAGCCGCAGCACCCCATTTAGCACAATAAGACCATGCTGGATCACGGAACGTTTAGGTTTGTCTTGATAAAATATCGTTATAGGAACCTCAACCATCCGCAAGCTATGCTCTCGAACCAAGAACTGCATCTCCGACTCTACCGAAAAGCCCTCTGAACGGAAATTTAGCACCTCCAGGGCGCGGGGGGAAAAAGCTCTAAATCCACTTTGAGAGTCAGTAGTTTTTGTACGGGACGCCAGGTTGGTCAGTATATTAAAAACTTTGTGACCCCAAACTCTGTGCCTGGGCACCTTGCTCCAATTCTGCAAATATCGGGAGCCAACCACGATGTCGGCCTGGCCTTGAATAATAGGCGCAATAACGAAAGGCAGTTCCATGGATACATGCTGCCCGTCGCCATCAAAGGTGACGACGACGTCCGGCGAGTGTTCTAAGGCCTTAGAAAAGCCCGCATTCAAGGCGATTCCTTTTCCACGGTTATTAGGAAGCCGGACAACCACCGCGCCAGCGGCTCGGGCAATTGGGCCGGTCTCATCGGTGGAGCCGTCGTCCACAACGATGACGACGTCGGCAAATTTTTGCACATTTAGAACCACGCTGCCAATGAAACGCGCTTCATTGTAAGCCGGGATCACAACGATGACGTTAAAATCGATCTCAAAATCAGCTTGAGTCTGCCCCGACAATTCTTTTACTGGCGAGGAATAAGAATAAACGCTCATAATACTATCCTTTGGGAATCAAACTTTTATCGTTGTTTATATAAGCAAATGCGCATATGAAAGTTGAAATAAAAATCTACCAAGTGCGCATTTGCAGAGTGATTGACGGTAATCGCGTTGATTTTATCTTAACCTTCAAACCGTCAATCACCTAATACTATTTTATACTACGAATTTCGAAAAGTATTCAGTATAGGAGGATGTTAAATGCGATGCAGGACTATGAACAGAATTACCTGAAAATCGCATACAATGGACATAGTGCAAGACCTGTGCCTCAGAAAAGAGAGCAAATCCAGCTTTCATTTCTGTTACTTCCAGAAAACATTGTGTTTACATCGTAAAGTTATAATCTCAGTAACCGAAACCTCTGAGCCAATCAATATATCTGCGAAAGGGTTCTTATGATCTCTACTTTCATCCGCCAAAATTCCAAGTATCGTATGGGGTTATTTAGTCTAGCGGCCTTGATGGTTGTCCTCGTAATCGGGTGGGTCTTGCGCGCTCAAGCAACCTTGAGTACCGAATTGATTCCGGGCATCAATGGCGCATACTATCCCGTGCAAGCGCGCGCCATCTTGACCACAGGGACTCTCGGCCTCCCTGATTTCCCGCTGCTCTTTTATCTGGAAGCTGGGATCGCTGGCGTGTTCTCGCTTTTCGCGCCTCTTGAAGAGGCGATCATGGCCACCGTGCGTTGGACGGATACGCTGTTCCCGGTTTTACTAGCGTTGCCTATCTTTCTTTTCGCCCACGCGTTTTCTCGCCAAGATGAAGAATCCTCCCGCTTCACGCCAATTCTTGCCACGCTTCTAGTGGGCTTGATCGCGGTTGGCAATACCAGCCTGCTTCGCATGGCCGGGGATTTCCACAAAAATGCCGCCGGTCTACCCCTCAGTTTGATGTTCGTATACTTCCTTTACCAATCGCTCCGCCATCATCGCCGCCGTGATTATGTCCTGGCGGGACTATTCTTCGTCCTCACCTGCCTCACCCATCTAGGAGTCGCCGCCCTCACCCTGACCATTACGACTTTGATCGCTCTGATAAGTTTGTTCAACCTTCCCAATCGCAAGCGGGCAGTCAAGATAATGATTGGCCTGGTTGTGATATTGGCGCTGACCTTTGCGATAGTTTACATATATGATCCCGTTCGAATAAGCCGGATATTGGGTGTAGTGCTCAATCCCAGCGAACTCTTTGCCAACTCCCCACTCAGCCAATTTCTCCAGGGACAGAAATCTCCGGGAGGAGTCTCTATCCCCAATCTTAATGAATTGTTGATGGGTAATGGCCTGGGTATCTTGGGAATAATTATTCTCATTTTCAAGCGTAAATCACTTCATCCGGCGGAGCGGGTTGTGTTGTGGGCGACCAGCCTCACTTCGTTGTTCTTCTCCTCTCCTCTCATTGGAGGCCAATGGGCGGGGCGGTTGAGTCTGATGGCATTTGTCCCCGGACTCGTCCCGCTAGTCTATCTCACTGCCCGGTGGAAATGGGGCTGGGCGGTCGTTTGGCCCTTGACGGTTATGGTCTTCTCTGCTTCTTTGGGTACTGTATCTCATATGAAAAGAGAGGTAATATCCGTAGAGGGTTATGAGGAACTAATATCTTTCAAGGATGAATTACCGGAAGGCGAGACCCTTATTGTGGCTGTGCACGGGTTGGAATGGTGGGTGGCCTGGACGATGGAAACCGACATTTCCAATCGCTTTGAATTGGCGATTGAGAACTGGGAGGAGTATGACTACATCTACATCATCGAAGAAAATAACTCCGGGACTTTAGACGGAAATAGACCGGCTCAGCCTCCCGGAGGAGGGAATCCCCCGCCCCCAGGAACCGGCCCAGGTTCACCCACTTCCCGATTCGGACAGATGACCTTTGGCATAGGGGTCAAATCCGCAAACCTGGAACTCGCCATTGAAGGCCAGTATTTCACACTCCATCGCGTGACCAGCAGACCTATTTTACTTCAAGGCAGCGGCCCGCCCGACCTGGAAGGCACACCGGAATTCATCTCGGATGAGAAAATCACCGTTGACGGCGCCACTGTATACATTGATGAAGACACCGTTATCTCCCGCGATGGAGAAATGATCGCTCTCGGCGACTTAGACGAATCCGTACTCGTATGGGGAACCTGGGGATTATTGGGCAACACCCTCACGGCTGACTATATCCTGGCAGGCCGCCCACAGTTGGCAGGTCCTCAGCAAGGAAATCAACCCGGGGGGCAGCCTCCTCCTGGGCAGCCAACGGGGGATACGCCTCCAGAATCGGTGAAGTTTGGCCCGTTAACTATGGTCACCCGGGCCGGCTGGGGCGCGAAGCCGCCCAATCCCAACGCCAGAGCGGAAGGCGGACAATTCGATCCCCAGACCAACCCAGCGGGTGTTTTCAGATACCCAGAACCTTTGAGAGATTGGCTCAACACCATCGTCGTCCACCATTCAGCGCTAGACCCCAGCCAGGGGCCGCTAGAGATACAGCGGCTGCACATGGAGCAGCGAGGCTACACCGATATCGCCTACCACTTTCTCATCGGCCCAGACGGCGCACTGTACGAAGGCCGTCCCATCAATGTTCGCGGCGCCCATGTGGAGGGCTTCAACACCGGCACGATTGGGGTTGTGCTGTTAGGGAATATGGAAATCATCGAACCTTCAACGGAACAACTCGCCACCCTTGAGATCCTCATTGATGTTCTTCGCAACCGCTTCGGCATCACCCACTTAGCCGGACATCATGATTTCAATCCTGACACTACCGAGTGTCCCGGAGAAAATCTGCACAAACTTTTGCCCGCCATGACTGAAAAGCATGGTCTCACCTTCGGTACGGAAGGATACATCCCCCCACCGTGGATTGGAAAGCCGTAATCAGTGGGCAGGCTTTCGCCTGGTTGACATTAGGGGACGCATGACGAAAAGAAAAATTATCCTCATCATAAAGAAATATTAATTCCCCTTGCCATTTGAGTAAGATAGGCTATACTTACTTTATCGGATATAATATATCCGATTATGCGAATTAGGAGATAAATTTGATGAAAGCTATACTTGAAAAACTAAAAATAGAGGCAGTGAATCCGGGCGCATCCACCGGTCCGGATAATTGGTTAACGCCCTCGGATGGAAAAGAACTGGCCTCTTACAACCCGACAACTGGCGAGGTCATCGCCAGAGTCATTCAGGCGACCCCAGAAACCTACGAGAAAGTCGCAGCGACTGCGCAAGAGACCTTCAAGACCTGGCGTGAACTTCCGGCTCCCAAGCGCGGCGAAGTTATCCGCGATCTAGGGAATGCGCTGCGGGACCTCAAAGAGCCGCTCGGCGACCTGGTCAGCCTGGAGATGGGCAAGATACGCTCTGAAGGCCATGGGGAGGTGCAGGAAATGATTGACATTTGCGACTTCGCCGTGGGCCTCTCCCGGCAGTTGTATGGTCTCACCATGCACTCAGAGCGGCCCAAACACCGTATGTACGAGCAGTGGCATCCGCTGGGCGTAGTCGGCGTTATCACCGCTTTCAATTTCCCTGCCGCGGTTTGGTCCTGGAATGCGGCCATCGCCGCGGTCTGCGGAGATCCAGTCATATGGAAGCCCTCTTCCCAGACCCCGCTGACCGCCATCGCCATCCAACACATCGCCAACCAGGTGATGGGCGATCACGGCCTGCATGGCGTCTTCAACCTGGTCATTGGCAGCGGCCGTGACGTTGGCGAACACTTGCTCAACGACCAGCGGCTACCTCTCATCTCCTTCACCGGCTCAACCAAGATCGGACACCGCGTCTCTGAGACCGTGGCCCGCCGCTTTGGGCATACCATCCTGGAATTGGGCGGGAACAACGCCATTGTGGTCTCCGACGACGCCAACCTGGACTTGGCGGTGCGAGCCATACTGTTTGGCGCGGTAGGGACGGCGGGTCAACGCTGCACCACCACCCGCCGCATCATCATGCACCAAGACATCGCCGAAGAACTCTCTAGCCGATTGGTCAATGCTTATAAACAGGTGAAGATTGGCGATCCGCTGGATGAGGACACGATTATGGGGCCTTTGGTCAATGGTTCCGCGGTGGAGGAAATGGGCGAGGCATTGAAGCAGATCAAAGCCGATGGTGGTGAAATCCTCGCCGGAGGGAATCTCCTCCCCGAACTCGGCTCAAACTTTGTGGAGCCGGCCATCGTCAAGATGCCGGCCCAGACCGAGATCGTCAAAACCGAGACTTTCGCCCCCATCCTTTACTTGCTTGAATACGAAACCGTGGACGAAGCCCTAGAGATTCATAACGACGTCCCCCAAGGGTTATCCAGCGCCATATTCACCGACAGCATGCGGACGGCGGAAGCCTTCCTCTCCTGCGCCGGTTCGGATTGCGGAATCGCCAACGTCAACATCGGCACCTCCGGAGCTGAGATCGGCGGAGCTTTTGGCGGAGAGAAAGAGACCGGCGGCGGGCGCGAGTCGGGTTCGGATGCCTGGAAGGCCTATATGCGGCGGCAGACCAACACCATCAACTGGTCAACCGAATTGCCGCTGGCGCAGGGCATCAAGTTCGGCGGCGCTGCTTGAGAATTGATTTGCCTTACGACTAAAAGATCAAGAGGCGTTAGCGACTAAAGTCGCGCCAACAAATTCGAAGCTCTCCCCTTCGTGTATACTCTCAGGACGAAGTATTCGGCGGCCTAAAATTGCTTTTAGTCGGCGAAGGCCGACTTTGTAAATGTTTGTGCGACTTAAGTCGCATATTGGTTCACCAATCAAATTCACTCCCAAACTGAAATGTACACACTGGTACGTCTCTACTTGCTAAATTTCAAACTTCAAGGCATAATGATTTACAATAGACACTACTTCACTTCTCAGGAAAAATAATAATCAATGGAAGAACTTGTATTTTTTTATCCCCAGGGCCACGAAGCCCACTACCAAACCGGCCATCCAGAGCGTCCCGAACGGATTGAAGCCTATCGTCAGGCATTGGAGGCGGCCGGTTGGTGGTCAACCCATCCTCACCTGGAGGCTGTTCAACTCCCCGGAGAAGTCCTGGAGGCAATTCACGAACCAGACTACCTCGACAAATTGGAGAGAGCCTGCAAGGAGGGAGGGCGCATTGACATGGACACATATGTCACTCCCGAATCTTGGGCATTGGCTTTACAAGCTGCGGGGGGCGCGGTCGCGGTGGCGGACGCTGTGTGGCGGCGGGAGGCGAAGCGAGGGTTTGCCCTCACCCGCCCGCCCGGACATCACGCCACTCCCAACCGAGCCATGGGCTTCTGCTTGCTCAACAACGCCGCCATCGCCGCAGAGCATTTGCTCCAGAAAGAGGGCGCAAAGAAATTAGCCATCATTGACATAGACTTGCACCACGGCAATGGCACCCAGGACATCTTCTACAATCGCGGGGATGTATTTTATTTTTCCACCCACCAGTCGCCATTGTATCCCGGCACAGGGCAGCTCAACGAGACCGGAACGGGCGATGGCGAAGGGACCAACGCCAACATTCCTCTGCCCCCAGGTTCCGGCGACCGGGCCATGAAAGCGGCCATAAACCAGGTCATCCTCCCTCTCTTAGACCGCTTCGCGCCAGGGATGCTGATCCTCAGCGTAGGGTTTGATGCGCACTGGTGCGACCCATTGGGACATTTACAGGTTTCAGCCGCCGGGTACTGCCAGGCGGTTGCCGATCTCACCGAGTGGGCCGACCGACACTGTCAAGGGCGGATAGCGATAACGCTGGAAGGCGGATACGACCTGGATGGCGGCGCGGCCTGCGCGGCGGCAGCCACCGCCGCCCTGCTAGGAAAACCATTTGAGGATACTATGGGCGCTTGCCCGCGTGAAGAAGGCCATTCCTGGCAAAGTGTCATTGAAGAAGCGCGTTTAATCTG